>JADFZP010000203.1 GCA_015232485.1 Alphaproteobacteria bacterium | reverse complement strand
GCGGCCATGCTGAGGGGGGCGGCGCGCGCTCGGCCAGCCTGAGACGGTTGTGACGACCGCTTGGCAACCGCCCGCGCGATGCCGGGGCGGGTCATGCTGGGCAAGGCTGCCCGGCATGGCGGAAGACGAGAATCCACGTTCCAGGGCTTGCCACCTGTTTTGGCAAGGCGCCACGGTCGCCGAGATCGCGCGGCGGCTCGCGCTGCCTTACGCGACGGTCGACGCGTGGAAGCGGCGCGATGCGTGGGGCGATGCGCCATCGGTGATCCGCGTCGAAAGCCATGTCGAGGCTCGATTGATGCGCCTGGTGGCCAAGCCGGAGAAGTCGGATCGCGATTTGGCCGAGATGGACCAACTGGCCCGGATCCTGGAGCGGACGGCGCGCATCCAGGCCTATGAGAAATCGGGGCGGGAGAAGGATTTAAATCCAAATATTGAGAAGCGGAACGAGAAGAAGAAGGAACTGAAGAATTATCTGAGCCCCGAACAGGTCGCTGCGCTGGTCGAGGCGTTCAAGGAGGGGCTGTTCGTCTATCAGTGGACCTGGCACGGCGCCAAGCGGTACCGGGTTCGCGACATCATGAAGTCTCGCCAGATCGGCGCGACCTGGTACTTCGCCCGCGAGGCCCTGATCGACGCCATCACGAGTGGGGACAATCAGATATTTCTCTCGGCCTCGAAGGCGCAGGCGCATGTGTTCCGCGAATATATCGTGGCGTTCGTCAAAGCGGTGACGGGGGTCGACCTGAAGGGCAGTCCGATCACCTTCTGGAATGGGGCGACGCTTTACTTTCTCGGGACGAACAGTAAGACGGCGCAGTCCTATCACGGGCACGTCTATCTGGACGAATACGCGTGGATCGGGCGGTTTTCGGAATTTCGGAAAGTCGCCTCCGGCATGGCGGCGCACAAGAAATGGCGCATCACCTATTTCTCAACGCCTTCCACCATCGGGCACGACGCGGCCGCCTTCTGGACCGGCGAGGCGTTCAACAAGGGGCGGGCGAAAGACCAGCGGGTCGAGATCGACGTCAGCCACCAGGCGCTGGCGGCCGGCGCCCCGTGCGCGGATGGGCAGTGGCGGCACCTCGTCACGATCGAGGATGCGGCGCGGCAGGGCTGCGATCTGTTCGACCTGGACGCCTTGCGGCTGGAGTACAACGATCAGGACTTCCGTAACCTGTTCATGTGCGAATGGGTCGACGATTCGGCGTCGTACTTCATGTTCGACGAATTGCGCCGCTGCATGGTCGATTCTTGGGAGGTGTGGGAGGATTTCGACGCCTACGCGGCCCGGCCGCTGGGCGATGTGCCGGTGTGGATCGGCTATGACCCCGCGCTGTCGCAGGATGGGGCCTCGATCGTGGTGGTGGCGCCGCCGCCGGTCGAGGGCGGGCGATTCCGGGTGGTCGAGAAGCTGCACTTCAAGGGCGTGGATTTCGCGGCGCAGGCGGCGGCGATCCGGGGGCTGACCGAGCGCTATCGCGTCGCCCACATCGGGATCGACGCCACCTCCATCGGGGCCGGCGTCTTTGAGCTGGTGCGCGCCTTCTTCCCCGGCGCCACGGCCCTCAACTATTCGGTCGAGGTGAAAAACCGGATGGTGCTGAAGGCCAAGCACCTGATCAGCAAGCGGCTGATCGAGTGGGACGCCGGCTGGACGGACGTGGCCATGGCCTTCATGCAGATCCGCCGCGGCGCGACGGCCTCGGGGCGCCAGGCGACCTTTCAGGCCGGCCGGACCAAGGAGGCGGGGCACGCCGATGTGGCCTGGGCGATCATGCACGCGATCGATCGCGTCGCATTCACATCATTTGACAACGATGGTGGCGCCCGCCGCGGCGGCGCCTGCATGGAGATCATGGGATGATCGAGGCGTTCACTTTCGGCGAGCCGGTGCCGGTGCTCGACCAGCGCGACCTGTCGAGCTATTTCCACGCCGCTTGGAACGGGCGGTGGTACGAGCCGCCGATCAGCCTGGATGGTCTGGCCCGCATGCTGGGCTCGAATCCTCATCACCAGTCGGCCATCAATGTGAAGGCGGCCATCCTGGCGAGTTGCTTTCAGCCGAGCGCGTGGCTCGATCGGGCGCGGTTCAAGCGGCTGGCGCTCGACTTCCTGGTGTTCGGGAACGCCTATTGCGAACTGCGGCGCAACCGGCTGGGACAGCCTTGGCGTTTGGAGCCCACCCTGGCACGCTATACCCGCGTCGGCCGCGATGGCCAGACGCTCATGCTGGTCGACGGCGCCGAGGTCTGGTTCGAGGCGGGCACCGTCCACCATTTGCTTGAGCCGGACGTCTCGCAAGAGATCTACGGAATGCCCGGCTATGGCGGCGCCATCCAGTCGGCGCTGCTGAACGAAGCCGCGACCTTGTTCCGGCGGAAGTATTACGTCAACGGCAGCCACGCGGGCTTCATCTTGTACCTGACCGATCCGATGCAGAATCAGGAAGACGTCGACGGGCTGCGCGAGGCCCTGCGCCAGGCCAAGGGGCCGGGGAACTTCCGCAACCTGTTCCTCTATTCGCCGGGGGGCAAGGCGGATGGCGTGAAGGTGATCCCCGTCGCCGAGGTCGCGGCGAAGGACGAATTCATGAGCATGAAGAACGTCACTCGCGACGACGTGCTGGTGGCCCATCGCGTGCCGCCGCAACTGATGGGCATCCTGCCCGCCAATGTCGGCGGCTTCGGCGCCGTCGACAAGGCGGCGCGGGTGTTCGCCAGGAACGAGCTGCGGCCACTGATGGCCACCTTCCTCGACCTCAACCTGTGGATGGGCGTCGCGGCGATCGCCTTCGATCCATACGTGATCGACGCGGCCGAAAATGCATAAAATGCATATTCAGAACGGGCGGCCGTTGAACTTGGCCGAGACCACCTCGAACAGCTTGCCCTCATCGTCGAGGCCCTGAGGCGAGGCGCAGAAGTCGAAGGTCGGGCGCAGCATCGCCAGGGAGACTCCGCGGCCCTGGTCGTTCAGCACCTGCACGAGGTAGCGGCCCTTGTCCGGCCCGCCGGCCTGGTAGTACGGCACCACCTCGGCTCGGGCGAAGACGGCCTTCGGGTTCCGCGCGACCGCGTAGGCGTCCGCCGTCCGCGCGGCGTTGTTCGCGATGTACTTCCAGGCGGGATAGTCCGTCGCCTCTTGCCCAGCCGGACAGGGCTCGGCCCTCGCCTCGACGCCGATCACCAGCAGCGCCAGCAGCAGCCCCCTCCACATCTTCATCGCGTCCCTCCTCAAGGTTGAGCGCGGCCATCCTACCTCTCGCGCCGGCCGCCCGCCACGAGGAATCCGCCCTGGTGGTAGGCGCCAGCCGGCCCCGCCCCCGCCGAGGCGGCACGGGTAGGTCCGGCCTACCCACCCCTCCCGACCGCCACCCCGACGAGGCCAGCCCATCCGCAGTCCCCCCCGCCGCGCCTGCGGTCTTTGGGTGGCGGTATTTCTGCACTGCATGACCCCCGCCGGAACCATCCAGAGCCACAGGATCAGCCACCTGGGAGCGGCCGAGCGGATTCTGCGGATCTCTGCACGGCTCTGCAACGGCCCGAGATGGGCGCCGGGTGAATGAGACAGGCCAAGTGGCTGGCCATCGCAAAGGGGTAATGGCAGTCACATCGGTAGATGCCGCCATCTTAAGTGTTTGTTTTTGCTACCACTAAAGAGTTACCGCGCCGAGTAATGAGCAGTAATCCGAAAGGTAATGCGATGCTAAGCCCTTGTTTTGCTTAGGGCGAACTAAGCTAATATTATGGTAACTATTGTTACTATCTTATTACCTATATGTTACCAGTCTCGTGGCGCCAAATTCGCCAATGATTGCGCTCTGTTATCGGGGTATGAGCGCATCGCATTACCGAGGTTACCGTTTTCCGATGGGCACACATTTTAGCTCCTATACGCGTCAATGCACGCAAGCACGTAAGCACGCTTGCGTGCATTGACGCATTCGGCTATCCAACGATGGACGATAGGCAAAGGGGAAGCGCATGAAAGTCGTAGTGCTGGCATCGGCCAAGGGCGGGGTGGGCAAGACCACTCTCGCCGCGCATTTGGCGGTCCATTCAGAGGCGGCAGGGACAGGCCCGGTCGTGGTGTTTGATACCGATCCTCAGGGTTCGCTCGCGGCGTGGTGGAATGCTCGGGCGGCGGAAGCTCCCCAGTTCGCCACAGCGGCGCTGGCCGACTTGCCGGCGCGTCTGGCCGATCTCAAGGCGGCGGGATTCGGCTTGGCCGTGATCGACACGCCACCCGCCATGACAGAGGCGATCGCCGCCGTCGTGAGGCTGGCCGACCTGGTGTTGGTGCCCAGCCGTCCAAGCCCAGTCGATCTGCGCGCCCTTGGCCCCACCGTCGACCTGGTCGAGGCCGCCGGCCGGCCGTTCGCCTTCGTGCTGACACAGGCCAAGGCGGCCGCAAGGCTGACGGGCCAAGCGGTCGCAGTCCTGTCGCAGCACGGCCCTGTGGCGCCGTCGATCATTTGCGACCGGGTCGACTTCGCGGCGGCTATGACCGATGGCCGAACGGTGGGCGAACTCGACGCCAAGAGCCGTAGCGCTGGCGAGATCCGCGACCTGTGGCTATATGTAGAAGCGTGCTTGGGAGCGTGCTTGCACGCAAAGAAGAAAGCACGCAAGAAGGAGATGGTGCATGGTTAAGAAGCCAGCGGCCCTTGGCGCCGATCTTCTGGCCAAGAAGGGAGCGGCGGCCGCCGTCTCAGGCGCTCCCCAGCGATCGGCGCCGGCGCCGATCGCCGAGGAACTGGTGCCGCTGAACTTCCGGGTGCCGGCGAGCCTTCGACGCGAGTTCAAGGTCTACGCGGCGACCCACGACATCAGCGGCGTCGAGGTCCTGAAAAGGGGCTTCGAACTGCTCAAGAAGGAACGCCCGTGATTTCCCGAATGGCCTCGCGCCACACGGCATCCTGCGGGGTTCCAGGTGGGGTCAATTCGGGAAAGTTCGCGGCGGCCCGCCATTGCCGCTGATCTCTTAATCAGCGGGCCGTAGGTTCGAGTCCTACTGCGCCCACCAAGCAAGGCCCTGGAAACACTAGGTTTCCAGGGCCTTCCCCTTTCCGCTCGGCGGGGTGTTTCCCACTTTTTGCCCTGCCTGTTTCCCACCTCTCGTTTTCGAATCGTTCCTGCCGTGGCGCTCGAGCTTCCTGATCGCGGCCTCGGCCATGGCTGTCGTGCGCGGCACGTAGGTCTCGAGGATGCGCCGCGTGGTCTCGATTTCGTGCCCGCTCACAGCGGCGATCTCGATGTCGGTCGCGCCCGCCTCGGCTAGTCGCACCATGGCCGTACGGCGCAGATCGCGAAACTGTAGCCCGTCCAGGCCTGCCGCCTTGGTCACCTCACGCCACTGGTGCCGGAAGTGGTCCTCCTTGAAGGCCCGTCCGGACTCCGTAGCCAGGATCGTCACGGCGGCTCGCTTGGTCGCATCCAGGACGGCCCGTAATGTCGGATGGCATGGAACCTTGACCAGGCGCCCGGTCTTGCTCTGGCGCAGCCGAATCGAGGCTCCGTCATACTGCGTCCAAGCCATTCGCAGAATGTCGCCCTGCCGCTGAGCCGTGTAGACGGCCAGCAAAAACGCCAAGCGCATGGGCGGCGTCGCCTCGTCCAGGAAGCGGACCTCGGCTTCCGGGCTCCACACCTCATCCCGCGCATTCGTCCGCAGCTGGCGAGGCCGGCTGGCGGGGTTGACGGCCATTAACCCGTGATCGACAGCCCATCCCAGGACACGCCGCAGCACGGCGATGGTATAATTGGCGGAGCGGGGTGTGGTGGCCATGGAATCGCGTAGACGGTAGACAACTTGGCGCGTGATTCCTTCAAAGGGGAGCGCCCCAAACTGGGCCTCCAGGTTTCCCAGGATACGGCCATAATCTTTTTGGGACTTCGCGGACAGTTGCGAAAACTCTGGTGAAGACCGGAAGCCTGTTAGTAGTGCCGAGAAGCTCCTGGAATCCATTACGACCGGCGCCCTTTCGGCGCGGCGGTTGAATTCCCGCAGAGCTGCCCAGAACTCGGGAAATGATGGATCGCTAGGCAGTGGTTTGCCGTGGTCCGGCGCGCCGGGGCGGCGGTAATACCAGTAATCCCGACCCCACACAGAGCCGTCCTTCCGCCGCCGACGGCGGCGTTGCACCTTTACGTATCGGAGGTCAACGCGAGCCATCGCGAATCGCCATCATCCACAATTCCTCGTCGGCGGCACACCGGTTGAGCCCGGACAAGCGGTCCCAGGCCAAGTCCAATGCAACGATATCCCACCTCACGCAGCGGCCGAATCGAATCGGCTTGGGGAATTTCCCGCAGCGCAC
>JADFZP010000202.1:509-6339 GCA_015232485.1 Alphaproteobacteria bacterium | reverse complement strand
GGTCGCCATCTCGGCGAGGTGCTGGGCCTCGTCCCCGTGGTGCGCCTGCGCACCGGCGAGCGCGTGCTGGAATGGCCGGCCCGCGTCGCCCGAATCGCCGAAACGGTCGACGCCAAGACCCGCACCATCGGCCTGATCGTCACGGTCGACGACCCTTACGGCCAAGCCCAGCCGGGGGTGCGCCCGCCGCTGGCCCGCGGCCTGTTCGTCGAGGTCGAGCTGCGCGGCCCCACCCAGCCCGGCCGCATCGCCGTGCCGCGCACCGCCCTGCACGCCGGAAACGTGGTCCACATCGCCGATTCCGATAACCGCCTGCGCAAGCGGACGCTGCGGCTGGCCTACACCCAGGGCGACATCGCCGTGGTCGAAGAGGGCTTGGCGGCGGGCGAGCGCGTCGTCGTCTCCGACCTGATTCCCGCCGTCGAGGGCATGCTGCTCGATCCCACCCCCGACACGCGCGCCGCCGACGCGGTGGCCGCCGCCGCCTCGGGCGCGGGAGGCGTGAAGTGATCCGCTGGTTCGCCGGCCATCCGGTCGCCGCCAATCTGCTGATGGCGCTGATCATCGTGGTCGGCCTGCTGGCCATGCCGACCCTGAAACGCGAGACCTTTCCCGACATCAAGCCGGATCAGGTCGAGGTGCGCGCCGTCTATCCCGGCGCCTCGGCCGAGGACGTCGAAGACGCCGTCTGCCAACGCGTCGAGGACGCCGTCGAAGGCGTCGAGGGCCTGGACGAGGTGCGCTGCGAAGCCCGCGAGGGCGTCGCCATCGCGGTCGCCAAATTGCTTGAAGGCACCAATATCCGCACCTTCCTCGACGACGTGAAGACCGAGGTCGAGGGCATCGACGCCTTCCCGGCCGAGGTCGAGCGGCCCACCGTGCGCGAACTCGGACGCGTCGATTTCGTCGCCTCGGTGGCGGTGACCGGCCCGATGTCGCCTTCGGACCTGAAGGCCTATGCCGAGCAATTGAAGGATCGGCTGGTCAGGCTGGATCAGGTCACCCAAGTGGGCATCCGCGGGTTCTCGGATCGCCGCATCCGCATCGAGGTGCCGGCCGCCATGTTGCGGCGCCACGCGCTGTCGATCAACGACGTGGCCGCCGCCATCGAGCGGCGCAGCCTGAACCTGCCGGGGGGCGTGGTCGAAACGCGCCAGAACGATCTGCTGGTCCGTTTCGACGACGAACGGCGCCGCGCCGCCGAGTTCGCCGATCTGGTGGTGGTGGCGGGGCGCGGCGGCGGCGAAATCCGCCTGGGCTCGATCGCCACCATCGAGGACGGCTTCGAACTCGAAGAAGACAAGGTGGTGTTCGATGGCAAGCGGGCCGCCCTGCTCGACATCTCGAAGACCAAGGACCAGGACAGCCTGGACGTGATGGCGGCGCTGGAGGGCTTTCTCGCCCAAGAGCGCCTGCGGGCGCCGCAAGGCGTCAGCCTGACCGTGGCGATCGACATCACCTCGATCATCAAGGACCGTTTGTCCATGCTGGTCACCAACGGCGTCCAGGGGCTGGTGCTGGTGTTCTTGTCGCTGTGGCTGTTCTTCAGCTTCCGCTACAGCTTTTGGGTGGCGATGGGGCTGCCGACCAGCTTTTTCGGCACCTTCGCGCTGATGACGCTGACCGGCTATTCGATCGACATGATCACCATGGTCGGGCTGCTGATCGCCGTCGGCCTGCTGATGGACGACGCCATCGTGATCGCCGAGAACGTCGCCGCGCATGTTTCGGCCGGCAAGAAGCCGTTCGCCGCCGCCGTCGACGGCACCATCCAGGTGCTGCCCGGCGTGATGTCGTCCTTCGCCACCACGGTCTGCGTGTTCGGCGCGCTGGCCTTTATCGAGGGCAATATCGGACAGGTCATGAAGGTGATGCCGGTCGTGCTGATCATGACCCTGAGCGTCAGCCTGATCGAGGCCTTCCTGATCCTGCCCAAGCATCTCGCCCATTCGCTGGGGCGCATGGCGAACCAGCGCCCGTCGCGCTTCCGCGTCTGGTTCGAAGGGGCGTTCGAGCGCTTCCGTCACGAGCGCCTGGGGGCCTGGGTCGATCGCGCGGTGGCCTACCGCTATCTGACGCTGGGCGTCATGATCGCGCTGGTCGTCGCCACGGCGGCGGTGCTGGCCGGCGGGAAGGTGAAGTTCCGCGCCTTCCCGGCGCTCGAGGGCAACGTGGTGCAGGCCCGCATCCTGCTGCCGCAGGGCACGCCGCTCGACCGCACCGAAGCGGTGGTCGAGCGCGTGGTGGCCGCCGCCCGCGCCGTCGAGGCCGAGTTCCAGCCGCGCCAACCCGCCGACACCCAACTGCTCCAGCACGTCACCGTGCAGCACAACGTCAACGCCGACGCCTACGAGTCCGGCCCGCATGTCGCCACCGTCACCCTGGACCTGCTGTCGGCCGAGCGGCGCGACGCGCCGATGGACGACATTCTCGACCGCTGGCGCGGCCTGACCGGCACCGTCCCCGACGTGATCGCGCTCAAATTCGCCGAGCGCTCCATGGGGCCGGCGGGCCGCGCCATCGACATCCGTCTGGCCGGCGACAGCCTGGACGACATGAAGGCGGCCTCGACCGAGTTGCAGGCCTGGCTGTCCGGCTATGCCGGGGTGCGCGACCTGTCCGACGATCTGCGGCCGGGCAAGCCCGAAATCCGCCTGACGCTGAAGGACGGCGCATCGAGCCTGGGCATCGACGGCCGCGCCATCGCCGCCCAGTTGCGCGGCGCCTTCCAGGGCACCGACGTGACCGAGGTGCAAGACCGCGGCGAGACCTACGAGGTCCATGTCCGCTTGGCGGCCGAGGATCGCGACAGTCTGGCCGATCTCGACTATCTGCCGATCGTCATGCCCGATGGCACCACGCTGCCGCTATCGGCGGTCGCCGAGTTGACCCAGGGGCGCGGCTACGCCCGCATCCAGCGCATCAACGGCCGACGCACCGTGACCCTTCAGGGCGAGGTCGACAGCCGGGTCGCCAACGCCGCCGAGATCACCCGCGACTTGCGCGCCACCTTCCTGCCGGGACTGATCGAGCGCCATCCCGGCCTGCAAGTCACCTTCGAGGGCCAGGCCAAGGAGGGCTCGAAGACCGGACTGTCGGTGGCGCGCAACTTCGGGATCGGCCTGATCGGCCTATACATGCTGCTGGCGCTCCAGTTCCGCAGCTATGTCGAGCCGGTGGTGGTGCTGTCGGCCATCCCGCTGGCCTTCGTCGGCGCGGTGGCCGGGCACCTGCTGCAAGGGCTGGAGCTGTCGATGCCCTCGATGGTCGGCCTCGCCGCCCTGGCCGGCGTGGTGGTCAACGACACCATCCTTCTGGTGATGTTCATCAAGGAGCACCGCGCCGGGGGAATGCCCACCGCCCAAGCCGCCCAACTGGCCGCCCGCGCCCGCTTCCGCGCCATCCTGCTGACCTCGCTGACCACCGTGGCGGGCCTCGCCCCGCTGCTGCTGGAAAAAAGCCTGCAAGCCCAGATCCTGATCCCGCTGGCCACCAGCCTAGCCTTCGGCCTGGCCACCGCGACGGTGCTGTGCCTGTTCCTGGTGCCCGCCCTTTACACCATCCTCGACGACTTCCGCCTCGATCCCCCGGCGGTCGAACCCGAGCCGGAGAAGGCGGTGCTTCATCTGGAGTGACGGCGGGGCCGCTTGCCTTGGGCGTGCGCCGCGCCTATACTCATGTCAATCATTGACATAGGAGGGCGCGGGTGGCGACCAATGTGCATCTGACCGCCGAACTGGAGCGCTTCGCCCGCGAATGCGTCGAGGGCGGACGCTACAACAATGTGAGCGAAGTCGTGCGCTCGGGGCTACGTCTGCTGCAAGAGTCGGAAGAACGTCGCCGCCAGTTCCAGGGAATGATTGCGGCGGCCGAGGCGGAAGCCGACCGCGAGGGCACCTTCACCATCGACAGTGTGCGGGCCGAGGTCAATGGCATCATCGGCGCCAGTGAGCAATGAGCGCGGCGGTCCTCTCGCCAGCGGCGCGGCGCGACCTGCTCGACGCCGTCCGATGGATCGCCAAAGAAAATCCCGCCGCCGCACGGGCCTTGCGCGATGGCGTGGTGAGGGCCGCCGAACACATCGGGGAGCATGTTCATGTCGGCAACCTCCGTCCCGATCTCGCCGACGCCCCCTATCGCTTCGTGACGCTGACCGGCTTTCCCTACGTCATTCTCTACAACGCGGATCGCAAGCCGCCACGGATCGTCCGCATCTTGCATGGCGCCCGTGACCTGCCGGAGATTTTGCGGGGCCACTGATCGTCCCCGCTCCCCGCCACCCTACCCCCTCCGCGCTCAGCCTTCCTTAAGAGCCGCTTAACCCCGCCCGCCCAGGGTTGCCCCGTCCTTCAACGGCAAACGGGGTCTGACCATTGGGCACGGAACACCGGAACGGAACGGGCGAGTTGCGGGCTGCGCTTGGCGCCTGCCGACGCGGCTTCGCGGCGGCCGCCCTCTTCAGCTTCTTCATCAACGCGCTGATGCTGGTGCAGCCGATCTACATGATGCAGGTCTACAACCGCATCCTGCCGACCCGCAGCGACGAGACGCTGCTGGTGCTGACGGTGATGGTGGTGGCGCTGCTGGCGGTCATGGCCTTTCTCGACGCGGTGCGCTCGCGCATCCTGGCGCGGGTCGGCGGGCGGCTTGACGTGATCTTGGGCGGGCGGGTGCTGTCGGCGATGTTCGGCGCGCAACTGGCCGGCCATCGCGGCGCGCCCGAGGGGCTGCGCGACCTGGATCAGGTGCGGCAATTCGCGGCGGGGCCGGGCACCGGCGCCTTCTTCGACGCGCCGTGGACGCCCTTGATGATCGGCCTCACCTTCCTGTTTCATCCGCTGCTGGGCGTGATCGCCTCGGCCGGCGCGCTGCTGCTGTTCTTCCTGGCCGCGCTTGGCGAGGTGGCGGTGCGCAAGCCGCACGAGGACGCGGCGCGCCAGGCGGCCGGCTTGATGGCGGCCATCGGCGGCTCGCTGCGCAACGCCGAGACGGTCGAGGCGATGGGCATGTTCCCGGCGATCCGCCGCCGCGCCTTCCAGTGCCGCGAGCACATGCTGGTCCTGCAAGAGCTTGCCGCCGACCGCTCGGCCGCCATCTCGGCGGTCACCAAGGTGACGCGCATCGTGTTGCAGGTCGCCCTGCTTGGCGTCGGCGCCTGGCTGGTCAATGCCGGCGCGATGAGCCCCGGCGGCATCATCGCCTCGTCGATCGTGGTCGGCCGCGCCTTGGCGCCGGTCGAGACGGCGCTGGGCACTTGGCGGCAATTCATCGGCGCGCGCGGCGCATGGCGCCGTCTGGGCGAGTTGCTGACCGCCTCGCCCGCCGAGCCCCCCGCCACCGCCCTACCCGCCCCGATGGGCGCGCTGGATCTGGAAGGCGTCACCGCCGCCCCGCCCGGCGGCACCGTACCCACCTTGCGCGACGTCACCTTGAGCGTGCGGCCGGGCGAGGTGCTGGGCATCATCGGCCCCTCGGGCGGCGGCAAGTCGACGCTGGCCCGCCTGATGGTCGGCGCGTGGCGGCCGCAAAGCGGCAAGGTGCGGCTGGACGGCGCCGACATCATGGGCCGCGACCGCGCCGCGATCGGCCCGCATCTGGGTTATCTGCCGCAGGATGTCGAGCTGTTCGACGGCACGGTGGCCGAGAACATCGCCCGCTTCGGCGAGATGGACTCGGAAAAGATCGTCTCGGCCGCCATGCGGGCCGGCGCGCACGAGATGATCCTGCGCCTGCCCAAGGGCTATGACACCCCGATCGGCCCGGCCGGCGGCGTGTTGTCGGGAGGCCAGCGCCAGCGGGTCGGCCTGGCCCGCGCCCTGTACGGCCAGCC
>JADFZP010000202.1:0-483 GCA_015232485.1 Alphaproteobacteria bacterium | reverse complement strand
AGGCGGCCCTCTTGATGGCGGTGCGCCACCTCAAGCGATCCGACGCCGCCGTGGTGCTGATCACCCACCGGCCCAGCGTGCTGGGCGTGGTCGACACCCTGGCCGTGGTGGCCGATGGCGAAATCCGCCAGATCGGCCCGCGCGCCGAGATCATGGCGCGCCTTACCCGCCCGGTGGCGGTCGACGAGGAACGGCAACTGGCGAGGAACGAGCGATGAGCTACAACCCCACTTTCCGCGGCCCGATCCTGGCCGGCTCGCTGGTTCTGGTGCTCGGCCTGGGCGGCTTCGGCGCCTGGGCGGTGAGCGCGCCGCTCGCCACCGGCGTGATCGCGCCGGCCACGCTGGGCGTCGAATCCAGCCGCAAGACCATCCAGCATCTGGAGGGCGGCATCGTGAAGGAGATCCTGGCCCGCGACGGCGACCGGGTGGCCGCCGGCCAGCCGCTGCTGCGCCTGGACGGCACGCAGATCGCCGCGCAACG
>JADFZP010000201.1 GCA_015232485.1 Alphaproteobacteria bacterium | reverse complement strand
TGACCCAGCAGGACCCCATCGTCATCGTCGGCGCGGCCCGCACCCCCATGGGGGGCTTTCAGGGCGATTTGCAGTCGGTTCCCGCGCCGCATCTCGGCGCCGCGGCGATTCGCGCCGCCGTGTCGCGCGCCGGCGTCGCGCCGGCCGATGTGCAGGAAGTGATCATGGGCTGCTGCCTGTTCGCCGGGCTGGGCCAGGCGCCGGCCCGTCAGGCCGGGCGCTTCGGCGGGCTGCCCGACTCGGCGGGGGCGACCACCCTTTCGAAGATGTGCGGCTCGGGCATGAAGGCGGCGATGTTCGCCCACGACCTGATCCTCGCCGGCTCGGCCGAGGTCGTGGTGGCCGGCGGCATGGAGAACATGTCGAGCGCCCCCTACGTGCTGGAGAAGGCCCGCTCGGGCTACCGCATGGGCCATGGCAAGATCTATGACCACATGTTCCTCGACGGGCTGGAAGACGCCTACGACAAGGGCCGCCTGATGGGCACCTATGCCGAGGAGACCGCCCAGGCCTACCAGTTCAGCCGCGAGCAGCAGGACGCCTTCGCCATCGAGTCGCTGGTCCGCGCCCAGAAGGCGATCACCGGCGGCGCCTTCGCGGCCGAGGTGGTGCCGGTCACCTTCAAGGCCGGCAAGGCCGAGACCACCGTCACCCAGGACGAGCAGCCGCTGAAGGCCAAGCTCGACAAGATCGCGCAGCTTCGCCCCGCCTTCCGCGAGGGGGGAACGGTGACGGCGGCCAATTCGTCGTCGATCTCGGACGGTGGCGCCGCGATGGTGCTGATGCGCCGCTCCGAGGCCGAGAAGCGCGGCCTGAAGCCGCTCGCCATCATCCGCGGCCACGCCACCCATTCGCAGGAGCCGGCGTGGTTCACCACCGCCCCGGTCGGCGCGATGAAGAAGCTGTTCGAGAAGGTCGGCTGGTCGGCCAAGGACGTCGATCTTTACGAGATCAACGAGGCCTTCGCGGTGGTCACCATGGCGGCGATGCGCGACCTCGACCTGCCGCACGACAAGGTCAACGTCCATGGCGGCGCCTGCGCGCTGGGCCATCCGATTGGCGCCTCGGGGGCGCGGATCATGGTGTCTTTGATGGCGGAACTGGAAAAGTATGGCATGAAGAAAGGCGTCGCCAGTCTGTGCATCGGCGGCGGCGAGGCGACCGCCGTCGCGCTGGAAAGGATTTGATATGACGCGTCGACTGATTTCCTCGGGGTCTCCCTTCGAACAGGTGGCCGGCTATTCCCGCGCCGTGGTGGCCGAGCCGTTCATCTTCGTCGCCGGAACCTCGGGCTTCGCCAACGGGCAGATCGCCGAGGACGTGGTCGAGCAGGCCGAGCAGGCCTTCGCGACCATCGCGGCGGCCCTCGCCCAGGCGGATTTCAGCCTTGGCGATGTCGTCCGCGTGGTCGTCTACATCACCGACGCGGCGTATTTCGAAAAGGTCGCGCCGGTCTGCGGCAAGCACTTCGAGGGCATCCGCCCGGCCAACACGACGATCGTCTGCGGCTTGGTCGATGCGCGCATGAAGGTCGAAATCGAAGTGACCGCGGTGCGGCGGGGCTGACGGCGGGCCGATACGCGGACCCCGGCTGGTTCCGGGGTCCGCGAAGCCGCCATTGCGGGGAGCGGGCGATGATTTTTTCGAACGAGCAAACCCTGATCCGCGACACAGCCCGGCGTTTCGCCGCCGACAAGCTGTGGCCGAACGCCGCCGCCTGGGACCGCGACCACACCTTCCCCGCCGAGGCCTTGGCCGAGATGGGCGAGTTGGGGTTGATGGGCATGCTGGTGCCCGACGAATGGGGCGGGGCGGGCACCGACCACGTCTCCTACGCCCTGGCGCTGGAGGAGATCGCTTCGGGCTGCGGCGGTCTGTCCACCGTGATGAGCGTTCACAATTCGGTGGGCTGCATGCCCATCCTGAAATTCGGCGACGAGGCGCAGAAGCGCCGCTTCCTGCCGGCGATGGCCAGCGGCGAAATGCTCGGCTGCTTTTGCCTGACCGAGCCCGAGGCCGGCTCGGACGCCTCGGCGTTGCGGGCGCGGGCGCGGCGCGACGGCGGCGACTACGTGCTCGACGGGGTGAAGCAGTTCATCACCTCGGGACGCAACGCCAAGGTGGCGATCGTCTTCGCGGTCACCGACCCGGCGGCCGGCAAGAAGGGCATCTCGGCCTTCGTGGTGCCGACCGACACGCCCGGCTGGACGGTGGCCCGCATCGAGGCCAAGACCGGCCAGAACTGTTCCGACACCGCCCAGATCGTCATGGAGGGCCTGCGGATTCCCGCCGAGCTGCGCCTGGGCGCCGAGGGCGACGGCTACCGCATCGCGCTCGCCAATCTGGAAGGCGGACGGATCGGCATCGCCTCGCAATCGGTGGGAATGGCGCGCTCGGCGCTGGAGGCCGCCATCGCCTACGCCAAGGAGCGCCGCACCTTCGGCCGCGCCATCGCCGAGCATCAGGCGGTGGCCTTCCGACTGGCCGACATGGCGACCCGAATCGAGGCGGCCCGCCAACTGGTGCTGAACGCCGCCACCTTGCGCGACGCCGGCCGGCCCTGCCTCAAGGAAGCCTCGATGGCCAAGCTGTTCGCCTCGGAAATGGCGGAACGCGTCTGCTCGGACGCCATCCAGATCCATGGCGGCTACGGCTATCTCGAAGACTTCCCGGTCGAACGCATTTGGCGCGACGTGCGGGTCTGCCAGATTTACGAAGGCACCAGCGATATTCAGCGTCTGGTGATTTCGCGGGCGATCCTGGCGGAGTGATACTGGCTCGTCACCCCCGCGAAAGCGGGGGTCCATGTTGGGTGTGGCGATGGATTCCCGCTTTCGCGGGAATGACGATTTGTTTCTAACGAACTGTCTTGGGGGCATCCATGCCTGAGCCGATCGAATTCTGGTTCGACTTCTCGTCGCCTTACGCGTATTTCGCGTCGTTCCGCATCGACGAGATCGCCGCCCGCCATGGGCGCGCGGTGGATTGGCGGCCGTTTCTGCTCGGCGTGGTGTTCAAGACCACGGGGCAGGGGCCGCTGACCCATTCGACGATGCGCGGCCGCTATGCCCAGCACGACTGGGTGCGCTTGGCGCGGCGCATGAAGGTGCCCTACACGATGCCCGAATCCTTTCCGTTGCGCGCCCAGGCGGCGAGTCGCGCCTTCTATTGGCTGGACGAACGCGATCCGGCCAAGGCGCGCCAACTGGCCCACGCCATCTGGAAGGCGTTCTTCGGCGAGGGCCGCGACATGACGCCGCCCGACGCGGTGGCCGAGGTGGCGGCGGGGCTTGGGCTGGACAAGGCCGCGCTGCTGGCCGGCATCGAAAGCCCGGCGATCAAGGAGCGGCTGAAGACGGAAACCGAGCGCGGCATGGCGCGAGGGGTGTTCGGCTCGCCGTTCTTCCTGATCGACGGCGAGGGATTTTGGGGCAACGACCGCCTCGACGAGATCGACGCCTGGTTGTCGGCCGGCGGCTGGTGAGGAGTTGAGACAGTGAGCGTCATTCAGTCGAGCGTCAGCACCCGGTCGGACGAGTTCAAGGCCAACGTCCAGGCCATGAAAACCCTGGTCGGCGATTTGCGCGACCGGGTCGCCGAGGTCAAGCTGGGCGGCGGCGAGCAGGCCCGCGAGAAACATCTGGCGCGCGGCAAGCTGTTGCCGCGCGAGCGGGTGCGCCGGCTGCTCGACATGGGTTCGCCCTTCCTGGAACTGTCGCAACTCGCCGCCTATGGCATGTATGGCGGCGAGGTGCCGGCGGCCGGCGTCATCACCGGCATCGGCCGCATCATGGGCCGCGAATGCGTGGTGGTGGCCAACGACGCCACCGTGAAGGGCGGCAGCTACTACCCGCTGACCGTCAAGAAGCATCTGCGCGCCCAGGAGATCGCCAAGGAGAACAACCTTCCTTGCGTCTATCTGGTCGATTCGGGCGGCGCCAATCTGCCGACCCAGGACGAGGTGTTTCCCGACCGCGACCATTTCGGCCGCATCTTCTACAATCAAGCGACCATGTCGGCGCTGGGCATCCCGCAAATCGGCGTGGTGATGGGCAGTTGCACGGCGGGCGGCGCCTACGTCCCGGCGATGAGCGACGAAAGCGTGATCGTGCGCAACCAGGGCACCATCTTCCTAGGCGGCCCGCCGCTGGTCCGGGCGGCCACCGGCGAGGTGGTCACCGCCGAGGATCTGGGCGGCGCCGACGTGCATTGCCGGGTCTCGGGCGTCACCGACCATTACGCCCAGGATGACGACCACGCCTTGGCGATCGCGCGAAGCATCGTGGGCAACCTGAACCGCTCGAAGGGCGTTTCGCTCGATTTGCGTCCCTCCGAGGAGCCGCTTTACGATCCGGCCGAATTGTACGGCGTGGTGCCCACCGACCTGCGCAAGCCCTACGACGTGCGCGAGGTGATCGCCCGCGTGGTCGACGGCAGCCGCTTCGACGAGTTCAAGCAGCTTTACGGCGCGACGCTGGTCTGCGGCTTCGCCCACCTGTACGGCTATCCGGTGGGCATCGTCGCCAACAACGGCATCCTGTTCTCGGAATCGGCCCAGAAGGGCGCGCATTTCGTCGAGCTGTGCAGCCAGCGCGGCATTCCGCTGCTGTTCTTGCAGAACGTCACCGGCTTCATGGTCGGGCGCAAATACGAGTCGGGCGGCATCGCCAAGGACGGCGCCAAGATGGTCACGGCGGTCTCGACCACGCGGGTGCCCAAGATCACCATGATCATGGGCGGCAGCTTCGGCGCCGGCAATTACGGCATGTGCGGCCGGGCCTTCCAGCCGCGCTTCCTGTGGATGTGGCCCAACGCCCGCGTCAGCGTGATGGGCGGCGACCAGGCCGCCAACGTGCTGGCCCAGGTGCGGCGCGACGCGCTCGAGGCGCGCGGCAAGTCCTGGCCGGCCGAGGAGGAGGAGGCCTTCAAGGCCCCCATCCGCCAGCAATACGAGACGCAAGGCAATCCGCTTTACGCCTCGGCCCGCCTGTGGGACGACGGCATCATCGACCCGGCCGACGCGCGCCGGGTGCTGGGGTTGTCGGTGTCGGCGGCGCTCAACGCGCCGATCGAGCCGACCACCTTCGGCGTGTTCCGGATGTGATGGGAAGGGGGAATTGACCATGGCCAGCGAATCGCTTCTCGTCGAGACGGCGGGTGGTGTCGGCACCATCACCATGAACAAGCCCGACGTTCACAACGCCTTCGACGACGCGCTGATCGACGGCATGACGGCGGCCTTCAAGGCGATGTCGGGCGACCCGCTGATCCGCGCCGTGATCCTGAAGGCCAACGGCAAAAGCTTCTCGGCCGGCGCCGATCTTGGCTGGATGAAGCGGATGGCCGGCTATTCCGAGCAGGACAATCTGCGCGACGCGATGGCCTTGGCCCTGTTGATGGAGACCATCGACACCTGCGCCAAGCCGGTGATCGGGCTGGTCGCCGGTCCCGCCTATGGCGGCGGCGTCGGGCTGGTCGCCTGCTGCGACATCGCGCTGGCCACGCCGGACGCGGCGTTCTGCCTGTCCGAGGTGCGGCTGGGGCTGGTCCCGGCGGTGATCTCGCCCTATGTGGTGCGCGCCATCGGCGACCGCGCGGCGCGCCGCTGGTTCCTGACCGCCGAACGCTTCGACGCCAAGGAGGCGTGGCGCCTGGGGCTGGTCCATCAACTGGTCGCCACCGACAAGATGGCCGCCGAGGCCACCCGGTTGACCGATCTGATCGTCAAGAACGGCCCCGCCGCGGTGGCGGCGGCCAAGGATTTGATCCGCGTGGTCGGCGACAGCCCGATGGGGCCCGACGTGATGCGCTACACGGCGCGGCGCATCGCCGATATCCGCGCCTCCGAGGAAGGCAAGGAAGGGATTTCCGCCTTCCTCGAGAAACGCAAGCCGGGCTGGGTGGGGTGATTTCATGTTCGACAAGGTCCTGATCGCCAATCGAGGCGAAATCGCCTGCCGCGTCATCCGCACCTGTCGGCGGATGGGTATTCGCAGCGTCGCCGTCTTCTCGGACGCCGATGCCTCCGCCATGCACGTCGCGATGGCCGACGAGGCGATCCGCATCGGCCCGGCCCCGGCCCGCGAGAGCTATCTGCGGGGCGACGTCATCCTGGAGGCGGCGCGGCGCGCCGGCGCCCAGGCGGTCCATCCCGGCTACGGCTTCCTGTCCGAGAACGCCGCCTTCGCCCGCGCCTGCGAGGCGGCCGGCGTGTGCTGGATCGGCCCCGCCCCCGAGAGCATCGAGGCCATGGGCGACAAGCAGCGCGCCCGCGCCATCGCCCAGGCCGCCGGCGTGCCGACACTGCCGGGCAGCCGGCGCTTCGCGGCGGGGACGATAGAGGCGCTGGACGGCATCGAACAA
>JADFZP010000200.1 GCA_015232485.1 Alphaproteobacteria bacterium | reverse complement strand
GTCGACGCGCGCGGCAAGCGCCGCCCGACCGAGGTGTTCGTCAACACCAAGTCCGCCGAGCACTTCGAGTGGACCACCGCCCTGACCCGCATGATTTCCGCGCTTCTGCGGCGCGGGGACGATGTGAGCTTCGTCGTCGAGGAGCTGATGGCCGTGTTCTCGCCGATGGGGGGGCACTGGCACAAAGGCGAGATGGTTCCGTCGAGGCCGGCCGCCATCGGTCAGATCCTCAAGCAGCACATGACCGAGATCGGCTTTTTCGACGAGCCCGCGCCCGAGGCCAAGCCGGTTGACGGCAACGTCGTCTCGATCGCCCAGGCGCGCGAAGCGGCTGGGGGCCAAGTCCGCCAGTGCCCCAAATGCGGCGCGGCGATGGCGCGCGAGTCCGGTTGCGACACCTGCCACCATTGCGGACATTCCAAGTGCGGGTGACTGCGGTGAAATATTACGGGTGGGGGGGGAACGCCATGACCCTTGAAGTTCTTGTGCGGAGCCTAATCGGCTTTTCCGCCACCAGTGAGATTGAAGACCATATCCGCGAGGTCACCGGCCGCGATGCCGAAGACGCCGCACTTGATTACAATGTCGAGTGCTGCGGAATGTGTGGCGTCTGGCAAGAAAGCTGCGAGATGCGATCGGATATCGCGGAAGAGACCGGGTGCGTCGTGTGCTGTACATGCGAACCAGAACTCGACGAGTAAACCCACCTGAAATCCTCCCCTTCCGTCCGAACAGGAGATCGCTTGATGCTGTCCCTCGCCGATTGTCGCCTCGAAGTAATCGCCTTCGCCCTGCTCATGGAGGCGCGCCTGCGCCGGCACGACGCGGCCAAGGGGTCCGGGCACTGGTGCCAGCGCGATCCGCGCTTGCCTCTCCGCCATCTCGAAAGGGAGGTGGCCGACCTCAACGCCGCCGTTGGGGCGCAGCTTGAGCCCGAGTTCCGCGATCAACTGGCCACCGATGATTCGCGTGGCCGCTTTTCGCGCCGTGGAGACCAGGGGCAGCCGCAGATCAGCACCGGCCGCGAGCGCCTGCTGGTCGATGACGAGAAGCGAACCGTGATCCTCGCCGAGGCGGCGGATGTCGCGAACATGGCGATGATCGTCGCCGACGCCGCCGCCGGGCTGCTCGGCCCGGCCGAGCCAAAGACGTTTGGCGCCGATGGAAGGAGCATCTGACGATGACCGCGTTCTGGGATGTCGAGATCGACAATATTCTTGTCGGTGCCGTGAGCGATGCCGAGTATGCCCGGTTCCTCCGGACCTCTCTTCGGGATTGGCGCGTCTTCATGCGGCAGGCTTCTTCCTGCTATTTCACCGTTGTCCGTGTGGTCGACGCCTATTTGCGGACCATGCCGATCTTCCTGTTCTGGGGAATGGTGTTTTATTTGCTTCACGACCCGACTGCCTTTCTATCCGGAGTGGATGCGATTCGACTGGCATCGCCCGAAGCCTTGCATTCGGGGGTGCGGTACTTCCTCTTCGAATTTTCCCCAATGTTCGTGATCCTCCTCCTCGTGGCCGATTTCATTTTTTGGCGCTGGTTTGGATGCCGGAATATGTTTGGATGCCGGAATGCGTTCGCGGACGCCACGGCGATGAGCATCGGGACGCATTTCGGCGCTTCCCACGGTTCGGTTGTCGTTTTGCGGCGCCATCAAATCTCAGCCAGCCGGGGCGCCTGATGGTCACCATGGCCGCCCTCTCCCGGAAAGTCCGGTTCTGGATGGAGTTCCCGCCCGGTGGGGAGTTCGTGGCGCTTCACCGCGCCGAGGCATGGCTGGCTGGGGCCGGGCTGTCAGTCGGTCCCGGCTGCGCGGTCTCCAAGAAGAGGGGGATCAAGGCCGGGTCGCTTCGGATCGCCAAATGGCGAAATCTCCGTCCAGAGGAGATCGACACGCTTGACGGCTACATGACGGCCAAGCGCGGCGATTTCCGCAACGGCCCGGTGTTCATTCACCTTTACGACTTTACGGATGCCATGTCCGCTTCGGACGCTCCACACGGCGACACCCCGTCCGTACTGGACGCGCCCGCCGCGTGACTTGGTTACGTTGGGGCGCGAGTTGCATCCGCTTCGGCTCGTGCGACACTTTCCTTGTGAGAACGAGGGAGTGCGCCATGAAACGGATCACGATCACCTTCCGCCGGGGCCGTTACTTCGGCACCACCACGGTGCCGGTGCGCGATGAGCAGGCGCTGGCCACCCGCAAGGGCGAGGCGGCTTTGGTGCGCGCCGTCGCCAAGGTCTCGGTGCCGAAGGGCGCCCAAATCGTCAACTGGTCGTTCTCGTAAGGGGGTGTGTCATGGCTGGCTGGGATGATGATGAGGCGGATGTCTTCGGTGACGACGACATGAACCCGATCGCCGGGCGCTTCGGCCGCGCGTCCTGGGAATGCGCGTCGGCGCCGGCCTTCTTTCCCCACGCCTTCGATGTGGCGGCCGGGCAATGCTCGCCCTTGGACGGTGGCCTGTTCGGCTCCGATCCCTTCGGTGATTGGGTGGCGTGGTGAACGGCATCTACATCGCTTCGCGCGCGTCTCGCGCGGCCTTTCCCGCCCTTTCTTGAGGAGACTTCCATGGCTGAACACGTCTTGGCGCAGGCCCGCCAGCTTTCGAGCGGCACCATGGCGGCGTTGCTCCGCAACGCGGGTCTGGCGTCCAAAGTGGACGTGGCGCACTGCGCGGTGATCGACGCCGCGCAGCACGCCTTCGCGGCTTTCATCCGCAGCAAGCCCGATGAGCCGTTCGAGACTTGGTGTGACGCCTGGCAGGCGTTCCGCTCCGTGGCGGACTGGGATGCCGTGTTTGCCGCAGGCGCCGAGCCGCCGAGCGGCGTCGTATAGGTTCCGCTGTCCTAGCTGGGGGCCGCTGAGAGGGAGGAAAGGTCATGGTCGCTTCGTTTCAGGGTGGTCCGGCATACCGCCGCTATTGCGACTTCATCGCCGCGAACTATCACCGGATGGGGGCTGACAATGGATCGGAACCGTCGACGCTGACCGCCGAGGAGCAAACGGAGTTTCAGCGGCTGTGCCGCGCCGTCGAAGAAGAGGAGCTTGCCGCCAACCTGCTTGACGGCGCCAAGCGCATGGGATTGCCGTCGTGAACAGCCCGTGGTGCAAGAGCCCGGATTGGCCCATGGGCAGCTTCGAGGCCGGCCACGAGGTAGTGCTGTGCATGCCTGATAGCCAGTGGGATGGACTGGGCGGTACCGTGCTCGTGATCACCGACGACACCACTGCGGTCGTAGCGACTACCGAAGGCGTGCGGTTCTTTCCTTGCGTCCGGCTTCATCGCGTGCCGAATGCCGTTTCTGAACCTCGCGTTGCCTGAAGAGCAAAACGCTTTTGCGCGGCGTTAAGCAGGAGGAGAAGGACGAGGCGGATCGCGGTTGAGGCTGCGTCGGGATCGTTGCATTCTTCCTGGGTGGTGCGATCCTGAGTGTGTAGTTGACTGATAGGTGGAGAGCCCCGATGAGCACGACCTACCAAATCGTTTCTAAAGCCGGCGTCCTCATGGGGACTTTCGCGGCCGATACGCCCACCGCCGCCCTTTTGGCGCTGCACCGCCATGCGGGCTATGGGGCCGACCAAGTCTGGTTGGTCGATGACGAATTGGTCTTCTCGGACGACGAGGCGCAGCGGTTGCTCGGCGATGTCGACGCCTGGATCATCACGCTCGCCGCCAAAGCCATCGTCGACGCGATCAACGCGCACGAGTACATCGCGGCCGTTGAATGGTTCAGCGACCGCGATTTTGCCGGCGGTATCGATGACGGCTTCCTGACGCATGAGGTCGCGGTTGTGACGCTCTCCGCCGAGGGCCTGCCGACGATCCGCTACACCTTGCTGGTCCGGGTGTCGGCCGATACGGTCGGTTCCGTCGACGACATCAAGATCGCGCCCTACATCCAAGAGGGCACGATCGCCATCGGCGGCGATGATTATCCCGACGAAGACGACATCATCGTCGCTGCGTTGACGGCCGAAGAAAATGAAGAGCACTACCTGATCGACCCGATCGACAGCCTGCGTGCCGACGCCTATGCGGCGTGGTCTGCGATCGCGAACGAGGTCAAGGGCACGAAGCCGGACATCAACACTCGTTGTGGCCTGAACGGCAAGTTCGTCAAGGTCTGGACCCACAAAAAAATCGCGCTGGTCATCACGAACAACGGGAGCGGCGATAGCCACGACTGGATCACGCTGACGGACGCCCAGGTCAAGGCCGCGAAAGCCGCTGATCGTCGTTACAACGAGCACGACGCGCACCTCACCAGTGCGCTTCTGGACATCATCTATCCCGACTGATCGGGCCGGGCCGCTCCGGCGGCCCCACAAACGAGGAAGACACGCGATGACGAAACAAATTCCCATTACGGTTCGCCGCTTTATTGGTGGCACGGCCGAGAGCAACGAAGACATCACGGGATGCTTCACATTACGATTGGGACTGCGGGCGAGAATACGTCAATTTTTTTGATGGTCCGCGACGGATGGCTGGAGGTCCGATGCGACGGGCAGGTTGTCGTCCAGCCGATTTCCCATAATGGGTTCCGGGTCCGACCCGACGTTGGGCTCGAATAGTCCCGTGTCGTCCTGCGGCGCGGTCGCGAACAGTCATAGGGGATGCCGGTGGCTGGATACTGCGAGTTCTCGAAGTCGAACAACGCCCTCGACGCCGAAGCCGGCGGTCGATTCCCCGCCTCGCTCCTGGCCCGGCGGTTGGGAGTAAAGACCGGCGCGATCCAGGCGATCCTTGAGCCGTGCGAATGGCACCACACCTCGAAGCACTACAACCGTACCCGCTACTACGACGGTGCGGCGCTTCTGGCGTTGGCCCAGGGCGAGACGCCCGATGATTTGGACGCGGAAGAGATCGCCGCCGCTCAGTCCACCTTGGACGCGTTGCGCGCGTGGCGTCCGGCGGCGGCCGAGCCGATCACCTTGAGCGGCTGCACCGTCTCGTGGCTCGAATGGTCCGGGAGCGCCCGGCGTCCGCGCGCGGAGGAGCGCCGGGCTTCCGACTGCACGGTCATTTGGGCCGGTGGCGCGTTCGTGACGATCACCTGTCCGGATGGGACTGAGATGAAGAAGAAGCTGGGTGCTCGGGGTCTGTTCATCGTCCGCGCCGGATTCTTGCCGGACGGGCGCGGACTTCCCACCATTTCGGTGAGGGATACGGCAACCCACATCGGCATCGCCGCATTCAAGGCGGATTGAGCCATGAAACGCAACGTTGCCAGCTACCGAAGAGCCATCCAGTGGGTCGTCACCAATATCCACTGGATCAGCATCGTCGACAACCCCAACTTTGACGCGCTAGACCCCCCAGTCGGCTTCCTGCTAGAATTAATCGCAGACCTATTCGGCCGAACCGAAGAACAAGTCGCGAAGGACCTGCTACGCGCCTACCAACGGGTCCGACGCGCGGAAACCAGGAGTAACAACCTATGAAATCCGCACGTTGGATCATTCCCATCGCCAGCTCGCTCTTGGCGATTACCTTCTCCTTCACCATCGTCGCTTTAAGCGACGCCCCTCGTTCCGCCACCGGCCCATTGCTCGCCGCCTTCATCTTCATCCAAATTATCGCCGTGAACTGGATGCTGGACCGTCACGACGAAGACAAACACAACCACAAGACTTCGGCCACGACGCGCTACATTATCACCGAAGGCATCGGCACGCGCTACGAAGAAGCCATCGGCTATTGCTCCAGCTTCGCCGACGCTAAAGCCACGATGGAACGACTCTACTCCCCTGAACGAATCGCCGACCTACGCGTCGGGATCGCGATCGAACGCGATGGCCATCCACATATCCTACGTGGGAACCATATTGGCCGCGTTTCCGAAGGTGAGAGCGCGGGAACTGCGCCATCCAGTCAGGACGACGCGCCCCTCGACTCTTTCTACCAACAAGACGCCACCCTCCCTACCAAGGTGCGGCCACGCTCGATCAAAACCTTGCACCAAATCTCGCTCCTCTCCCGCACCAACGAATAAGCGCGCACCGACACCGTCGCGAGGTAATTGATAGGTCGTCCACTTCGGACGATCGCGATTGAGGCTGCTCCCCTCCCAGGGAAAGTCTTTCTATTTTCTTGCGCCCCTCCCCGCGTTGCATCTTCCTGCCCCTGCGCGATCCTGTTCTTAGGTGTCCTTTGCACAGGAGCGCGGGTCATGGCTTTCATCCACAACGAGACTGGCTTTTCGACGCGCGTTGATCGCGCGATCGAATGCCTGCGCCTGGGCGCCCACGACACCACCCGCTACGGCGCCTGCTTCGCGGATGGCGACGGCGCGGCCGTGGCGGCGGCGGTGCTGTTCCGCGCCGCTGGCGATCCCGACCTCGCCGAGGCGATCGACGGCGCGTCCCGCCGCGATGCCCTGGAG
>JADFZP010000199.1 GCA_015232485.1 Alphaproteobacteria bacterium | reverse complement strand
CGCGCAAATAGGCGATCAGCCCGGCGGTGGACGAGTCGTGCTCGCCAAGCGGCCCGCCGGCCAGTTCGGGCAGGATCGCCTTGGCCAGTTGCTTGCCCAGCTCGACGCCCCACTGGTCATAGGAATTGACGTCCCAGACGATGCCCTGGACGAAGATCTTGTGTTCGTACAGGGCGATCAGCCGGCCCAGGGTGCGCGGGTCGAGGCGGCGGTAAAGGATGGTGTTGGACGGCCGGTTGCCGGGAAACACCCGATGCGGCACGGCGGCGTCCAGCGCCTCGCCGCTCATTCCGGAGGCGGCCAGTTCGGCGCGCGCCTCCTCGGGCGTCTTGCCGCGCATCAAGGCCTCGGCCTGGGCCAGCACGTTCGACAGCAGGATGGCGTGGTGCTCGCCCAGCGGATTGTGGCTCTCGGCGGCGGCGATGAAGTCGCAAGCGATCAACCGGGTGCCCTGGTGGATCAATTGATAGAAGGCGTGCTGGCCGTTGGTGCCCGGCTCGCCGAACACGATCGGCCCGGTGGCGCAGGCGACCGGCTGGCCGTCGCGGGTCACGCTCTTGCCGTTCGATTCCATGTCGGCCTGTTGCAGATAGGCCGGGAAGCGCGCCAGATACTGGTCGTAGGGCAGCACCGCCAGGGCCGGGGCGCCCAGGAAATCGTGGTTCCACACGCCGATCAGCGCCATCATCGCCGGCATGTTGGATTCGAGCGGCGCGGTGCGGAAATGCTCGTCCATGTCGTGGGCGCCGTCCAGCAGCGCCTCGAAATGGTCCATGCCGACCGCCAGGGCGATCGACAGGCCGATCGCCGACCACAGCGAATAGCGGCCGCCCACCCAGTCCCAGAATTCGAACATGTTGGCCGGGTCGATGCCGAAGGCGCGCACGGCGGCCTCGTTGGTCGACAGGGCGACGAAGTGGCGCGCCACGGCGGCCTCGCCCAACGCCTTGACCAGCCAGTCGCGGGCGGTGCGGGCGTTGGTCAGGGTCTCTTGGGTGGTGAAGGTCTTCGAGGCGACGATGAACAGGGTGGTCTCGGGATCGCAGCGCTTCAGCGCCTCGGCGATGTGGCTGCCGTCGACATTCGAGACGAAGTGGACGTCGATCCCCGGCTTGCGATAGGGCCGCAGCGCCTCGGCGACCATCGCCGGGCCGAGGTCGGAGCCGCCGATGCCCAGATTGACCACGCTGGCGACCGGCTTGCCGCTATAGCCGCGCCAGCGCCCCCGGTGAACCGCCTCGGTGAAGGCGCGCATCTTGGCCAGCACCGCATCGACCGCCGGCATGACGTCGGCGCCGTCGACCATGATCGGCCGCTTCGATCGGTTGCGCAGGGCGACATGCAGGACGGCGCGGTTCTCGGTGCCGTTGATCCGCTCGCCCGCGAACATGCGGTCGCGCCACGCCTCGACACCGGCCTCGCGGGCCAGGTCGCACAGCAGTTCGATGGTGCGGTCGGTGACGCGGTTCTTCGAGAGGTCGAGCAGGAAGTCGTCCAGCCGCAGCGACAGCCGCGCGAAGCGGTCGGCGTCGCCGGCGAACAACTCGCGCATGTGCATGTCGGCGGTGGCGGCCCGATGGTCCTCGAGCTTGGCCCAGGTTGAGGCTTTGTCGATCATCTGGCCTAGCGCCCCGCCACCGTCATGCCGTCGATGCGCAGCGTCGGGCTGTCGAAGCCGTAGCGGAACACCAGGTCGTTGGCCGGGGTGAGATTCAAGAACATCTCGCTCATATGGCCGGCGATGGTGATTTCGCTGACCGGATAGGCGATCTCGCCGTCCTCGATCCAGAAGCCGGCGGCGCCGCGGCTGTAGTCGCCGGTCACCGTGTTGACGCCGAAGCCGATCAATTCGGTGACGTAAAGCCCCTGGCGGATGTCCGAGATCATCTCGCCCGGCGTGACGTGGCCCTTCTCGATGTAAAGATTGGTCGGCGACGGCGAGGGCGGCGAGGCGGTGCCGCGCGAGGCGTGGCCGGTGCTCTCCAGCCCCAATTGCCGCGCCGAGCGCAGATCGAGGAACCAGGTGGTCAGGATGCCGTCCTCGATCACCATGCGGCGGCGGTTGGCCAAGCCCTCGGCGTCGCGGGACTTCGAGCGCAGGCCGCGGCGGCGGTGCGGGTCGTCGATCATGTGGACGCCGGCCGGCAGCACCCGCTTGTCCATGCGGTCCTTCAAAAAGCTGGTGCCGCGCGCGATGGCCGCGCCGTTGATGGCGCCCGACAGCGTGCCGACCAGCCCGGTGGCGTTGCGCGGGTCGAACACCACCGGCACCTTGCAGGTGCGCAGCTTGCGCGAATTCAGGCGGGCGACGGCGCGGTGGGCGGCGGCGTGGCCGATGTCTTCGGGAGCGCGCAGATCCTCGCGCCACACCACGCTGCTGGAATCGGTGTCGCGCTCCATCGCGGTGCCCTCGCCGGCCAGCACGGCCACCGAGATCGACGAACTGCTGCCCGACCACGCGTGATGGAAGCCGTTGGTGGCGGCCACCGCCACATGCGAGCGGCCCCAGCCGGCCTCGGCGCCTTCGGAATTGGTGATGCCGGGCACCGCGCGGGCGGCGTCCTCGGCGCGGCGCACCTGGTCGATCAGCGTCTCGGCGGTCGGCTCGGAGGGATCGAGGGTGTCGAGATCGGGCGGCGCGCCGGTGGCCAACTGGCCGGGCTCGGCCAAGCCGCAAAACGGGTCCTCGGGGACGGTGCGGGCCATCGCGACACAGCGCTCGACCAGCGTGTCGAGCGCCAAGGGCGAGCGGTCGGAGGACGACACGCAGGCTTGGCGCTTGCCGATGAACACGCGCAGGCCGATGTCGGCGTTTTCGGCGCGTTCCAGCCGCTCCAGGGTGCCCATCCGCCAAGCGACCGACAGCGAGGCGGAATCCACCATCACGGCGTCGGCGGACTCGGCGCCGGCCCTCTTGGCCTTGGCCAGCAGGTCGTCGAGCAGGTTCAGTCGTTCGGCGGGCATGCGCGCAGCTCCTTCCTTTCGATCTGACATTTGTCGGCCGGGCCGAATTGCAACGGCCGGCCTATCGCCAGATGGGGCGGCCACCGCCGGGCAGGCCGTAATCGGCCCATTTCCGGCTGACCTCGTCGATCACGTCTTGATCCATGGCGATCTTGCGACCCCATTCGCGATGCGTCTCGGGCGGCAATTTGGTGGTGGCGTCCAGGCCCAGCTTGCCGCCCAACCCCGATTCGGGCGAGGCGAAATCGAGATAATCGATCGGCGTGCCCTCGACCACCATGATGTCGCGCGCCGGGTCCATGCGGGTCGAGATCGCCCACATCACGTCCTTCCAGTCGCGCGCGTTCACGTCGTCGTCAACCACGATCACGAATTTGGTGTACATGAACTGGCGCAGGAACGACCACACGCCCATCATGACTCGCCGCGCGTGTCCAGGGTAAGCCTTGCGGATGGACACCACCGCGATGCGATACGAGCAGCCCTCGGGGGGCAGCCAGAAGTCGACGATCTCGGGGAATTGCTGGGCCAAAAGGGGGATGAACACCTCGTTCAGCGCCTCGCCCAGCACCGATGGCTCGTCGGGCGGCCGGCCGGTGAAGGTCGACAGATAGATCGGGTCGCGGCGCATGGTGACGCAGGACACCGTGAAGACCGGGAAGGCCTCGACCGAATTGTAATAGCCGGTGTGGTCGCCGTAAGGCCCCTCGTCGCCGGTCTCGGTCAGCGAGACGTGGCCCTCCAAGACGATCTCGGCGCCGGCCGGCACCTCCAGCGGCACCGTCTTGCAGCGCACCAGCTCGACCTTGCGGCCGCGCAGCAGCCCGGCGAACTGGTATTCCGACAAGGTGTCGGGGACGGGGGTGACGGCGGCCAGGATGGTGCCAGGATCGGCGCCGATCACCACGGCGGCGGGCATCGGCTCGGTGTGGCGCTCAGCCCAACGGCGCCAATGCTGGGCGCCGCCGCGGTGGGTCAGCCAGCGCATCAAGGTGGTGTTGCGGCCGGTGACCTGCATCCGATAGATGCCCAGGTTGGTGCCGTCGCGCTTGTCGTCGCCGGGACCCTTGGTGACCACCAAAGGCCAGGTGATCAGCGGGGCCGGTTCGCCCGGCCAGCAGGTCTGGATCGGCAAGGCGGCCAGATCGATCGCATCGCCGGTCAGCACCACCTGCTGGCAGGGCGCGGACGAGACCGTCTTGGGCTTCATCGCCATCACGGTCTTCAACAGCGGCAGCATCTCCAGCGCCTCGCGCCAGCCGCCGGGCGGCTCGGGCTGCTTGAGGAAGGCCAGCGTCTCGCCGATCTCGCGCAATTGCGAGGGCTCGCGGTCCATGCCCCAGGCCACCCGCTCGACCGTGCCGAACAGATTGACCAGCACCGGCATCGGGTATCTCGTGCCATCGGGGCGGGTGACGTTCTCGAACAAAACCGCCGGCCCGCCCTCGGCGAGCAGACGGGTTTGGATCTCGGTCATCTCCAGCACGGGCGAGACCGGCGTCGTGACGCGCACGAGTCGGCCGGTCTGTTCCAGGCGTTGGATGAAGTCGCGAAGCGAGTCGTATGGCATTCCCCAATCAGGAACCAAGCGGCGGTTCCCGTCAAGCCCCCGCGCCGCGGGTGGCTTGGATTGCCGTTCGATTGGCGGTACTGTTCTTTCGACGACCGAGCGGGGGCAAGGACATGTCGCGGCTGACGAATAACGACAAGGTGGGCGGGGCCGGCGCGGATGCGGGCTATCGCAAGCTCATCGAGATGGGCATCGCGCTGTCCGCCGAGCGCAATCATAAGCGGTTGCTGGAACTGATCCTGCTGAACGCCAAGGACATGACCAACGCCGATGGTGGGACGTTGTACCTGCTGGACGGCAAGGCGCTGAAATTCGCCATCCTGCGCAACGACAGCCTGAAAATCGCGATGGGCGGCACCACCGGGATCGACATCCCGTTTCCGCCGGTGCGGCTCGAGGACGACGAGGGGCGCCAGAACCACAACAACGTCTCGGCCCATGTCGCCCTGACCGGCAAGCTGGTCAACATCGCCGACGCCTACGACGCGGCCGAGTTCGATTTCTCGGGCACCAGGAAGTTCGACGCGGGCACCGGCTACCGCTCGAAATCATTCCTTACCGTGCCGCTCAAGAACCACCAGGACGAGGTGATCGGCGTCCTGCAACTGATCAACGCCCGCACCCCCTCGGGCGAGGTGGCGGGCTTCTTGCCCGACATCGTGCCGCTGATCGAGGCGTTGTCGTCGCAGGCGGCGGTGGCGCTCGACAACCGCAACCTGATCGAGGCGCAGAAGCGGCTTCTGGAAAGCTTCATCAAGCTGATCGCCAAGGCGATCGACGCCAAGTCGCCCTATACCGGCGGCCACTGCGAGCGCGTGCCCGAACTGACCAAGATGCTGGCCCAGGCCGCCTGCCAGTCGGACGACCCGCGCTTCGCCCAGTTCCAGCTTTCCGAGGACGAGTGGGAGGAATTGCACATCGCGTCGTGGCTTCACGACTGCGGCAAGGTCACCACCCCGGAATACGTGGTCGACAAGGCGACCAAGCTGGAAACCATCTACGACCGCATCCACGAGGTGCGGATGCGCTTCGAGGTGCTGAAGCGCGACGCCGAGATCGAATGCTGGAAATCGATCGCCCAGGGCGCCGACTCCGACGCGGCCCAGGCCGCCCTGGCCGCCCGGCTGGCCGAGTTGGACCAGGACTACGCCTTCGTCGCCGAATGCAATGTCGGCGGCGAGTTCATGGCGCCCGACAAGATCGAGCGCCTGAAGAAGATCGCCGCGACCCGCTGGCTGCGCACCCTCGACGACCGCTTAGGCGTCTCGCACGAAGAGAAGCTGCGCCAAGAGCGCGAGCCCGCACAGCCCCTGCCGGCCTGGGAGGATCTGCTGGCCGACAAGCCCGAGCACGTCATCTTCCGCGACGGCAAGGACGAGTTCCCCGCCGAATTCGGCTTCGACATGAAGGTGCCGGCCAACAAGTACAATCGCGGCGAGCTTTACAACCTGTGCGTGGCGCGCGGCACCCTGACCGAGGAGGACCGCTTCAAGATCAACGAGCACATCGTGCAGACCATCATCATGCTGAAGCAGCTTCCCTTCCCCAAGCACCTGAAGGCGGTGCCCGAGATCGCCGGCGGCCACCACGAAAAGATGGACGGCAACGGCTATCCCAAGCGCCTGAAGCGCGACCAGATGTCCTTGCCCGCCCGCATGATGGCGATCGCCGACATCTTCGAAGCCCTGACCGCCGTCGACCGGCCCTACAAGAAGGGCAAAACCCTGTCCGAGACGGTCAAGATCATGTCCTTCATGAAAAAGGACCAACACATCGACCCGGACCTGTTCGAACTGTTCCTGACCTCGGGCGTCTACAACGATTACGCCAAGCGCTACATGAAGGACTATCAGATCGATCCGGTCGACGTGGC
>JADFZP010000198.1 GCA_015232485.1 Alphaproteobacteria bacterium | reverse complement strand
GCGCCGATGGTGGCTGGCGACAGGGCGTAGGCGCCCTTCAGGGCGATCTCGACCTCGCGGCCGGGCCAGCGGGGCACCACGACGATGCGGCCCCGGCCCTTGGCCTCGCGGCCGAGCAGGTCGCGCAATTGCGGGATGGCGGTCTCGGAGTCGATGACCACGCGTAGGCCGCCGGCGGTGCGGGCGGCGGCGGCGTCGAGGTTCTCGATCTGTTGGCAGGTCAGGCGAAGCTGGTCGTCCTCGAGCCGCGCGTCGATGGTCAGGAGAAGGGCGGCGCCCGGTTCCAGCAGGGCGCGCGAGGCGGCCAGGACCTCGGCGAAGGCGGTCACCTCGAAGCCTCCCCCGGCGTCGGAGAAGCTGAGGAAGGCGTAGCGGCTGCCGCGCGACGAGGTGCGCTCGCGCACCGTGTCGAGCTTGCCGGCCATCTTGACCCGCGGCAGCCCGCCGAGTTGCAGGTTGCGCTGGACCTCGTCCGAGCGCAGCACGTTGAGCCGCTTCAGGGTGCGCGCATAGGCGTCCATCGGATGGGCCGACAAATAGAAGCCGATCGCCTCGTGCTCGTTCTTCAGCTTCTCGCCGATCGGCCAGTCGGCGGCCTCGGGCAGGTTGGGCTTGGGCTCGGCGGCGCCGCCGAACAGGTTGACCTGCTGGCTGTCGCGCTCCTCGGCGGCCTGCTGCGCGATGCGAAGAATGGTGTCCAGACCATTGAAAAGACGGCCCCGGTTCTTTTCCAACGAGTCCAGGGCGCCGGCCTTGACGAGGTTTTCGAGTTGCCGCCGGTTGATCGCCTTGGTGTCCATCCGCCGGGCGAAGTCGAACACGTCGCGGAAGCGGCCGCCGCGTTCGCGCTCGACGACCAGGGCCTTCATGGCCTGTTCGCCGACATTCTTCAGGCCGGCCAGGGCGTAGCGCACGCGGGCGGCGCCGTCCTCGCCCTTCTCGACCGAGAAGGCGGCGCGCGAGCGGTTCACGTCGGGCGGCAGGATGCCGATCTTCAGGCGGTCCAGTTCCTGGCGGAAGACGTTCAGCTTGTCGGTGTTGGCGAGGTCCAGCGTCATCGACGCGGCCAGGAACTCGACGGGATGATTGGCCTTCAACCACGCGGTCTGATAGGCGATCAGGGCATAGGCGGCGGCGTGGCTTTTGTTGAAGCCGTAGCCGGCGAATTTGTTGACCTGCTCGAAAATTTCGCTGGCCTTCGCGGCGTCGACCCCGCGCGCCACCGCGCCATCGACGAACAGGGCGCGTTGCGCGTCCATCTCGGCCTTGATCTTCTTGCCCATGGCGCGGCGCAGCAGATCGGCGCCGCCCAGCGTATAGCCGGACAGCTCCTGGGCGATCTGCATGACCTGTTCCTGATAGATCATGATCCCGAAGGTTTCCTTCAGGATGCGCTCCAGCCGGGGATGCAGGTAGTCGGGCGGCTCGTCGCCGTGCTTGACCGAGATGTATTTCGGGATGTTGTCCATCGGCCCCGGACGGTACAGGGCCACCACCGCGATGATGTCGTCCAGCGTGTCGGGCCGCAGCTTGCGCAGCACGTCGCGCATGCCCGAACTTTCCAACTGGAACACGCCCACCGTCTCGCCGCGGGTCAGCATGTCGTAGGTCGGGCGGTCCTCCAGCGGCAGCGTGGCGAGGTCGAGCCTCCCGCCCCCGCCCTCCTCGATCAGATCGAGGCAGGTCGACAACACGGTCAGGGTCTTGAGGCCGAGGAAGTCGAACTTCACCAGCCCGGCCGCCTCGACCCATTTCATGTTGAACTGGGTGACCGGCATGTCCGAGCGCGGATCGCGATAAAGCGGCACCAGCTCGTCAAGGCGCTGGCCGCCGATCACCACGCCGGCCGCGTGGGTCGAGGCGTGGCGGTAAAGCCCTTCGAGCTTCATCGCCAAGTCGATCAGATGGCCCACCGCCTCGTCGCGTTCGCGCTGCTCGCGCAGCAAGGGCTCGGTCTCCAGCGCCTTTTCCAGGGTCACCGGATCGGCCGGATTGTTGGGCACCAGCTTGCAGATGCGGTCGACCTGGCCATAGGGCATTTGCAGCACGCGGCCGACGTCGCGCAGCACGGCGCGGGCCTGCAACTTGCCGAAGGTGATGATCTGCGCCACCTGGTCATAGCCATAGCGGCCCTGGACGTAGCGGATCACCTCTTCCCGGCGGTCCTGGCAGAAGTCGATGTCGAAGTCGGGCATCGACACGCGTTCGGGGTTGAGGAAGCGCTCGAACAGCAGCCCGAAGCGCAGCGGGTCGAGGTCGGTGATGGTCAGCGCCCAGGCCACCGCCGAGCCGGCGCCCGAGCCGCGCCCCGGCCCCACCGGCACGCCGTTGTCCTTGGCCCATTGGATGAAGTCGGCGACGATCAGGAAATAGCCGCAAAAGCCCATCTGGGCGATGATCGACAGCTCGTAGTCGACGCGCTCGCGATACGGCTTGGCGGCCTGCTCGCGCTCGGCCTCGTCCATGCCGGGCGACCAGACCTGGCGTTCGAGGCGGCGGTCGAGTCCCTCCAGCGTCTTGGCGCGCATGGCGTCGGCCTCGCTCATCCCCTCCATCACGAAGGGCGGCAGGATGGGCTTGCGCTTCTTGACCATGAAGGCGCAGCGGCGCGCCACCACCAGGGTGTTGTCGACCGCCTCGGGCAAATCCTCGAACAGGGCGCGCATCGCGGCGGGCGACTTGAACCAGTGCTCGGGGGTCAGGCGGCGGCGGTCCTGCTGCGCGACATAGGCGCCCTCGGCCACGCAGATCAGGGCGTCATGCGCCTCGTACATGCCGGGGTCGGCGAAGAACGCCTCGTTGGTGGCGATCAGCGGCAAGCCGTGGGCATAGGCCAGATCGAGCAGCGCCGCCTCGACGCGGTCCTCGTCGGCCAAGCCGTGGCGCATCAACTCGACATAAAGCCGGCCTGGAAACGCGGCAGACAGGCGCAGCAGCAGTTCCTCGGCCTTGCCCGGCTGGTTGTCGCGCAACAGCCGCGCCACCGGCCCGGCCAGCCCGCCGGTGAACAGGATCAGGCCGTCCGCGTGCCGTTCGAGATCGGCCATCGAGATCTGCGGCGCCTCGCCGGGATCGGTGGCCAGGAAGGACTTGCTGACCAGCTTCAGCAGATTGCCGTAGCCCCGTTCATCTTGGCACAGCAGCACGAGTTGATCGGGATCGGGCTTGCGGCCGCCGCGGGTCTCGCCGTCCTCGCGGCGCACGGCGATCTGCGCGCCGATGATCGGCTGGATTCCGGCATCGGCGCAGGCTTGCGAGAATTCCAGCGCGCCGAACAGGTTGCCGGTGTCGGTGATCGCCACCGCCGGCATGGCGTGCTTCTCGCACAGCTTGACCAACTGCTTGATCTTGATCGCCCCCTCGGACAGCGAGAAGGCGGTGTGAACGCGAAGGTGGACGAAATCGGCATGGGCGGGCATGGGCCGAAACTAACACAGCCGTCCGGCCGGCTCCATCCGTTTGCCCACGATGCGGGGCGTCCAGACATACCCGAATGGTGGTTTGCGCTCGGGGTTTCCCAGTCCCGATAATCGGCACGCGAATGGGGCATCGCGCCCCTCACATGACGAAATCCACCGGAGACCACCTTGGCCACCATGATCCTCGATCCGGATTGGACGGCCCACTTCGCCAATCCGCTCCCTCTTCCCACCCGGATCGATCTGGGCAAGAAGAAGATCCTCAACGTCGACATACGCCAGACCGAGCAGTGGCTTGGCCTGACCGACGCGGACGGCGCTCCGCTGACGACCACCGTCTGGGGCTATGGCCTCAACGGCAACGTCAGCTATCCCGGTCCGACCTTCGTCGCGACCGCCGGTCAGCCGCAAGTGTTCGTCTGGAGGAACCAACTGCCGCAAGGCCCGCACCTGCTTCCCGTCGACACCAGCACGCACCAAGCCATGCCGACCCAGGCCGGCATGATCCCCACGGTCACGCATCTGCACGGCGGCCGGGTGGACTCGGCGAGCGACGGACTGCCCGAGGCTTGGTACACCCAGGGTTTTTCCGAAGTCGGCCCGGCCTTCGTGAGCCGTTTCCAGACCTATTCCAACGACCAGCAGGCGGGAACGCTTTGGTATCACGACCACGCCCTGGGCCTGACGCGCCTCAACGTCTATGCCGGGCTGGCCGGCTTTTACATCCTTCACGACAAGAATGAGGTCGGACTGGTCAAGGCGGGCGTGCTGCCCGGCGGCAAGTACGATGTGGAGATGGCGATCCAGGACCGCTCGTTCACGGCCGATGGCCAACTCTACATCCCCGCCTATGCGGACGATCCGATCCCCGGCACCACCGAAACCGTCGCCGACACGCTGCCCGAGCATTATCACGGCCCCTACCCGACCGTGGTGCCCGAGTTCTTCGGCGACCACATCCTGGTCAACGGCATGGCTTGGCCGAAATTCGGCGTCGAGGCCGGCGAATATCGGATGCGGGTGCTGAACGGCTCCGATTCCCGGTTCTACGTGCTGCAAACCGACAATCCGTGGGTCAAGGTGACCATGGTCGGGTCGGACATCGGCCTGTTGCCGCAAGCCGTCACGGTGATGGACGGGGACGGCGTCCAGGAAGAGGGCGAGCAACTGGTGATGGCGCCGGGCGAACGCATGGAACTTGTGTTCGATTTCGGCGCGGTTGGCGGCCAGTCGGTGGTCTTGCGCAATCACGGCCCGGCCTTCGACCCGTTCAAGGGCATGGAGGGCGACGCCCTGGCCGGCGGCATCGATTCGGCGCAAGGCGAATCGGTGGGCGAGATCATGCGGTTCGACGTCGCCGCCGGCCCGGCCCTGAACAACGCCTCGGTCGAGGACGGCACCGTGCTGGACCCGACCTATCAGGCCATCCTGGACTCCGACGCCGACGTCGTCCGCAAGCTTGGCCTGTTCGAGCAAACGGACCATCACGGCCGCATCATGCCCATGCTGGGGGTCGCCGAAGAGAGCCTGGACGCGGCGGGAAACACGGTGTTCGGCCCCTTGATGTGGGACGACCCGACCACCGAGCGCCCCCTGTTGGGCGACACCGAGATCTGGGAGATCCACAACTTCACCGAAGACGCGCATCCCATCCATCTGCATCTGGTCAAGTTCCAGGTCCTGGGGCGCCACGCCATGTCCTTCACCGATGAAGACGAAGATGGCGTCCCCGACGACGTGACCGGCGACGGCGCCGTGGTGGCGGGCGAGGACACCTCCATCGATCCGAACGGCTTCGTCCGCGTCGAGGACGAGGGCTGGCAGGACACCGCCTGGGTGGCGCCGGGCGAGGTCATCCGCATCGCCGCGACCTTCGACATCGCGGGCGAATACGTCTGGCATTGCCATGTGCTGTCGCACGAGGACAACGAGATGATGCGCCGGTTCGAGGTCGTCGACCCGATGGCCCTGGCCGCGTGAACCTTGGGCGCCGCCCCTCAGGCCGGGCGGCGCCTTCATTTTCAGAGAATGCCCCATGCGGACTCACGCCTCCCCCCTGGCGCTGGCGGTCGCCCGTTGCCGCCCCGCCCTGGCCATCGCCACCGGCTTCGCGCTTGTGATCAATGTGCTGATGCTAGTCGTGCCGATCTACATGATGCAGGTCTACGACCGGGTGCTGTCGTCGGGCAGCGGCTCGACCCTGATTTTTCTGACGGTGATCGCCGCCGGTCTGCTGCTGACCATGGGGGTGCTCGACGCCGCGCGGTCGGGAATCCTCTCCCGCGCCGGAATTTGGCTGGAAGGTCATCTCTCGCCGCTGGCCTTCGAGCGGGCGGCCGACGCGGCCATCGACGGCAAGCCCTATCGCACCGAGGCCCTTCGCGATCTTGGCACCCTGCGCGGCTTTCTCGGCGGCCCGGCGATGACGGCGCTGATGGACATGCCGTGGATGCCGCTTTATCTCGCCTTCGCCTTCGCGCTTCATCCCTGGCTGGGATGGATCGCCACGGGACTGGCCGCGCTGCTGCTGCTGATCGCGCTCGCCAACGACCGTGCGACCAGCAAGGCGCTGGGGCGATCGGCCGAGATCTCCCGCGCCGCCGTGCGCGGCGCCGAAACCGCGCTGCGCAACGCCGAGGCGGCCGAGGCGATGGGGATCACCTCGACGCTGACGGCCGGTTGGCGGGGCGAACTCGCGTCGATCCTGTCGGCCCAGCGAAGCGCCGGGGATCTGGGCGCCGGCTTGGGCGCCCTGTCCAAGACCGTGCGCCTGCTTGGCCAGATCGCCATCCTGGGCGCCGGGGCGTGGCTCGCCGTCAAGCAGGAGATCACGCCCGGCGCGCTGATCGCCGCCTCGGTGGTTACGGCGCGCGCCTTGGCCCCCGTGGAACAGGCGATCGCCGGCTGGCGCCAAGCCAGGGCGGCGCTGGCCGCCTTCCGCAAACTCGAGGTGTTCCTGGCCGCTCCCGCCCGGCGGCCGCGCGCCATGAGCCTGCCGGCCCCGCGAGGCCCACTGACGGTCGAGGGAGCGGGCTACACCCTG
>JADFZP010000197.1 GCA_015232485.1 Alphaproteobacteria bacterium | reverse complement strand
CACGCCCATGACCGCGGGGCGGCCGATGGTGGTCGTGGTGATCGACGATCTGGGGCTCGACCGCCGCCGCTCCGAGCGCATCCTGGCGCTGCCCGGCCCGCTGACCACCGCCTTTCTGCCCTATGCGCGGGATTTGGGCGCGCAGACCCAGGCGGCGCGGGCGCGCGGCCACGAATTGCTGGTCCATGTCCCCATGGAGCCGCAGGACGAAGCCGAGGACCCCGGTCCCGAGGCGTTGCGCGCGGCGGCGGGGCCTGAGGCGATTCGCCTGCGGCTTGGCCAGGGCCTGTCGCGCTTCGGCGGCTTCATCGGCATCAACAACCACATGGGCAGCCGCTTCACATCGGACCTCGCCGCCATGCGCGTGCTGATGTCGGTCCTCAAGGAGCACGGGCTGATGTTCCTCGACTCGGTGACCTCGGATCGCACGGTGGGCCGCATGGCCGCCCGCGAGGCCGGGGTTCCGTTCGTCGCCCGCGACGTCTTCCTCGACGACAAGAACGACGCCGAGGCGGTCGCCCGCCAACTCGACCGCCTGGAGGAGAGCGCCCGGCGCAACGGCGCCGCCGTCGCCATCTGCCATCCACGCGACATCACCATCGACGCGCTGGCGCGCTGGCTGCCGACCCTCGAGGCCAAGGGGCTGGTGCTGGTGCCACTGTCGGCGGTGGCCCGGCGCAATGGTGGCGCTTGACGTTACGGCTGGTGGAAGGTGCAGACTTGGGGCGCACGATCACATCAATGAGGAGGGCCATCGGATGACCAAGAGCTACAAGGTGAGCGGAATGACGTGCGGCGGCTGCGCCCGCTCGGTCGAGGGTGCGATCAAGGGGGCCATTCCGGGCGCGTCGGTGACGATCGACCTGCCGACCGGGCAAGTCACGGTCGAGCCGGCCGACGACGCCAAGGTCGAGAAGGCGGTATCCGAGGCCGGCTTCGGCTTCGGCGGCGCCGCCTGAACGGATGAAGACCGTCCTCGTCACCGCTTCCGATTCGGGCTATTTCGCTTTGCTCGAAGACTGGCTGGCCTCGCTGGCGGCGGTGCCCGAGGGCGAGCGCCCCGATCTCGGCGTGCTCGATCTGGGTCTTCTGGACGACCAGCGGCGGGCGCTGGTCGCGGCCGGAGTCCAGGTCGTGACGCCCGACTGGGACGTCGACTTCCCCGACCGCGCATCCAAGCCGCGCACCTATCTGGCCCAGCTCGCCCGGCCGTTCCTGCCGAAATACTTCCCGGCCCACGAGGTCATCCTGTGGATCGACGCCGATTGCTGGGTGCAGGAGCCGGTGGCGCTGTTCTGGCTGGCCAGCGCCGCCGCCTCGGGCCGACTGGTCATCGCGCAGGAACTTCATTCGGCCTATTGGCGGAACTACAAACGGTCGGGAATATACGGAAAGTATTACTTCTACGATCGCTTCTTCGGCGCCAAGGAGGCGGAAGAGTTCGGCTTCACCCCGTCGTTGAACGTCGGGGTGCTGGCCCTGCGCGCCGACGCCCCCCATTGGAAGCCCTGGCAGGAGACGCTGTCGCGCATCCTGGCCCAGGAAAGCACCTTCTACGCCGAGCAACTGGCGCTTGACCACGCCGTCTATACCGGCGGACTGCCCGCCACATGGTTGCCGTCCCGCGCCAACTGGCTGTGCCACCTGGCGACCCCCTGGTATTGCCCCCAACGCCGCCGCTTCGTCGAGCCGACGCCGCCCTTCGATCCGCTGTGGGTGCTGCACCTGACCATGGCCACCAAGGACATGACCTTCAACGTCCCCAGCACCTTCGGCGGCGAGGTCCGCACCGGCCTGCGTCACCGTCAGGTGGGCGCCCTGCTTGGTTGAGTTGGGAGCATCGACGCGCGACGCGGCGACCAGCGGCCATCGCGGCGGCGGCGCGTCAATTCTCCCGTCATCCCCGCGAAGGCGCTAAGTTTCCAAGGCTGTTCCCGCGAAGCCGCGTGGATGGCCGGATCAAGTCCGGCCATGACGAGTGGAGAGGAGGCGAGCACCACGTACCCCTCGCCGTCATGCCCGTGCTTGACACGGGCATCCACGTGTCACCGGCGGCCACGCGATGTGTGCATCCCCTGGGCATCACGCCTTAGCCGGTCCGCTCGATCCACACCAAGGTGAGGTCGTCGGACACCGGCTCGCGGTCGCGGTGGAAGACTTCCAACAAAGCCGTCAGCGGCTCTTCGGCGCGGCGGCTGTCGGCGGCCAGCACGGTTACCGCCGGTTCGTCGAGCATGGCGCCCTGGGTGTCGAGCGTTTCGGTCAGCGCGTCGCTGTAGAGCAGCAAAAGCGAACCGGGCGGGAAGGGGACGCTGTGGTTTTGCCACGTTCCGTGGCGCGAGATGCCGAGCGGCAGGCCCGAGGCGTCGTGGGCGGCCATTCCATCGGCGTCGCCGATGACCGGCGAGGTGCCGGCCGCGCCGGCATAGGTGAAGACGTGGGCGCGGGTGTCGAGGATGCCGTAAAGAAAGGTGGCGAACTGCCCGATTCGCAGCAGCCCGCACAGGCGCGCGTTGAGCGCCGCGAGATAGCGCGCCGGATCGCTGGGATCGGGTGGCATCTCGCTCATCAGCGTGTGTAGGCGGAAGGTGTTGACGGCGGCGCCGACCCCGTGACCGGTGAAGTCGACCAGCCACACCGCCACCCGTCCGTCGCCGAGATCGGCGAGGCCCCAGCCGTCGCCGCCCAGTTCCGAGCACGGCTCGAAATGCGCGGCGATGCGCAAGCCGTGGCTGGCGGAAATCTCGTCCATCAGCGATTCGGTGGGCAGCAGGCTTTGCTGCATGTCGCGCGCCACGACCAACTCGCCCTCCAACCGGGCGCGGTAGTCTTCGAGATCGCGGATCAACATGCGGTTTTGCAGATGCACGCGCACCCGCGCCAGGAATTCGGCGCCGTTGAGCGGCTTGATGACCAGGTCGGTGGCGCCGGCGCGGAACGCCTCGGTGCGTTCCTGGGCGGTCTCCAGCCCGGTCTGCACCAGGATCGGCAAACTGCGGTGCTCGGGCAAGGCGCGTAGGCGGCGGCACACCTCGAAGCCGTCCATGCGCGGCATCATGATGTCGAGAACCACGAGATCGGGCTGGAAGCTTTCGACCTTCTCCAGCCCGTCGATCCCGTCGACCGCGAAGGCGATGGTCTGGATTCCGGCGGCGCGCAACAGCGCGTCGAGCAGGCGGCGATTGGTTTCGGAATCCTCGATGACGAGCACGCGCAAGGCTCGCACGTCGCTCACCGACGGAACTCCATGGTCAGGCGGCGTCCGCCCTCGCCGATTTGCACGGCGGTCGCCAATTCCTGGATCAGCAAAAGGCCACGGCCCGACTTGCGGTCGGCCGAGGCGTTCTCGTTGCATTGCGCGCGATAGCCCTCGCCCTGGTCGCGCACCCCAATCCGCAGGATCGCGTCGTCCCAGGTGGCGAAGATCTCGACGCGGCGGCCGGCGTATTCGGGTTCGGCAAGGCGCCGCTCGACCTCGTCGATGAAGGCCATGAATTGATCGACGGTCGCCTCGGGCGGGGCGGCGACCCCCAGGCTGCCATGGATGATGGCGTTGGCCAGCGCCTCGTGCAGGGCCAATTCGATCGACTGGCGCACCGCCTCGTCGAGGTCGAGCCGCGCCGCCAGGGCCGTGCAGACGGCCAAGGCCGGTTCGGCACCGTGCGCCGAGCCGGCGGTCAGGCAAAGATAAAGGCCGGCTTGTTCGACTGTCGGGGCGAAGCTCGGCCCGGCCCAATCGGTGCCGCCGCCGGCCTCGACGCAGGCCACCACCGGGGGCGCCAGGGCCAGCGCCAGCCGTTCCGAGTCAACCTCGCCAAGCGCCAACACCGAGGCGTCGGGATGTTCGGCCGAATCGAAGGGAATGCCCCAGGCCTGGGCGAATTGCGCCAGTCGCGGCGACGAGACCCGATCTCCGCGCAGCGCCGGAACGGACATTCAATCGCGCAACTTGAACATCTTGTCGAACTTGCTCGACAAGATGACCCGGCGCACCTGCCCCTGAGCGCCCGCGATGGCGATTTCCGCCTTGCGTTCGGCGGCGGCGTCGCGGGCCATCAGCAGCATGCCCAGTCCGGCCGAATCGATGAACTCGACCCCGGCGAGGTCGAGCACCACGACGGGCGCGTGGCTGGCGCGGATGCGCGTGACGATGTCGCGAAAGGCCGGGTGGTCGGCGTAAGTCACGCGACCGGACAGCTTGGCGGTGATCGATGCGCTCGAGTCGGCGGTGTCGTACTGCATGGTGCCCCTTATACCACGATCAGATGCGATAGCCCATCCGCAATCCACCCCAGTGGCGGCCCTTGACGACGATGGGGGCCGAAAGGTCCTTCATCATGATGAAGTTGCCGCCGCCCATGTCGCGCCGGTAGGTTTGCAGCAGAAACGGCTTGGTGTTGCGCCCCGCCCGCAGCCCGGTGCGGTCGTCGAACACCCGCCGATTGCGGCAATTGGCGTTGTTCCAGACGGGGTCTTTGCCCTGCGGCTGCGAGAACTTCAGGTTGTGGGTGGGAAGATAGCCGTTGCGGTCGACCGCGGCGCAGAACGCCACATGCTCGTCCAGTTTCAGCATCTCTTCTTGCACGGCGGGCAACACCTCGTCGGTGAAGGTGGTGAAGCGGGTCATCATCTGGCGCGGATTGCTGCCCTCGATCGGGCGATAGGCCTCGTCGAACAGGTCGCCCATGCTGATCCGGCCCTTGTCGACCGCCGCTTCGAACAGCAGCGAGATGCGCTCCGCCGCCGTGGTGACGCCCTGGATGAAGGCGGTGTCGCCGGTGCGGTAGGCGCTGCCGGCGATGAAGCCGATCAGTTCCTCCGAGCGCGACAACACCGTCACGATGCGGTCGTCGGCCGCCTTCAGGTTTTCGCTGGTCAGCGCGACGCCTTCCTGGAAGCTGTCGATCTCGCGGATCACCTCGTCGCAGCGCTCCATACCCGAACCGGCCGCGGCGGTGATCTCGTCAACCCGGCCGCGAATACGGCCGATCGAGTCGCCGAAGCCGGCGACCGTGCCGCTGATCACGCCGACGCCGTCATTGACCGTGCCGGCCATGGTCTGGGTCTGGACGCTGGTGGTGATCAGGTCGGTGAGGCTGGTCGACAGCGTCTCGATGGTCTGGTCGATGCCCGAGGTGGTGTCGCCGGTCTGGCGGGCCAGGGTCTTGACCTCGGTGGCGACCACCGCGAAGCCCTTGCCGGCGTCGCCGGCCCGCGCCGCCTCGATGGTGGCGTTCAGCGCGAGAAGATTGGTCTGGCGGGCGATGGTGCGGATGTTGCGCGACATGCCGCGGACGTCGCCCAGCGCCACCTCGGCCGCCTCGAGTTGCTGCTCCATGCTTTGGACCGAGCCGACCAGATGGCTGACCTCGCCCAACGCTTGGCCGATGGTCTGCAGGGATTGGCCGGATTGGCGCGCCGTCTCATCGGTCAGCACGTTGGTCTCGCGTGCGAACGCCTCGATCCGGCGAATCGCGCCGCCCATCTCGGCGGCCACCTCCTTCAGGTGGGCGAACAAATGCTCCTGATGTTTGACGAAGCGGGCGACCCCCTCGATGCTGCCCGCGATATCGGCGACTTCCAGGCTTAACTTTTCCACATGGTCGAGCACCTGCGACGCGAAGGCGTCAGCCTCGGCGCGCTCGCTCGCGGATGTGCAATCTTCAACCTTGAAGCCTGTGCCGTCCATATCGTTGCCTCCCTGAAGGCAGCTAATTTTTTTCATGATCCGTTAACATTAAATCAAAGTCCACAGTTACCGTATGTATAGAGTATGCTCATATAGGCATGCCGGTCGGATCAACCCGATTTCAAGGGGTTGTCGGGCATTCAAGAATTGGCGCAATGAAATGCGTTAGCGGCAAGCCATGCGGGCCGCGGTCCGGCCGGAACGGATGGCGCCCTCGATCGTGCAAGGCAGGCCGGTGGCTGTCCAGGCGCCGGCCAGGAACACGGTGGGAAGGCCGGTCGCGGCGGAGGGCCGCAGCCGTTCGACCGGAAGGGTGTGGAGTAGGGTGGCGCGCCGTTCCTTAACCACCCGAAAGGGGGGTAATGGGCCGCCGGGCGACAAGGCGGCGGCGGCGTCCCGCCACAGCCTTGCGGCGATCTCCTCGGGCGCCATCGCGACCAGGTCACGCGCGGCGCTGACGGTCACCGTCAAGACGTCGCCGCGCAGGAACAGCCATTGCGCCACGCCGCCCACCAATCCGAGCATCGGGCCGTCCGCCATGACGGGTGGTTGGTCGAGCCGGAAATGGGCGTTGACGATGGGACTGCCCGGTAGCTCGGGTAGGCCGGGCAGCAGCGCGGCGGCGATGGCGGGCGGCACCGCCAGCACCACGCGGTCGTCCGGTTCAAGGCGCCAGCGCTCGTCGCCGAAATCCAGGGCGTCCGCGGTCAGGTGGCGCAGACGGGCGCCGAAGCGCGACCGCGCGCCCAGGGTCTCCAGCCGCGCCAAGGCGGGCTCGATCAGGGCCGGACCCAGTCCGCG
>JADFZP010000196.1 GCA_015232485.1 Alphaproteobacteria bacterium | reverse complement strand
GGGTGACGGTCGCCATCGCGGCGCCTTGCGCCAGCGTCAGGCGCAGCAGCCGATCGCCCTGGCGGACATGGGTCGGCGCCAGCGGCACGCGATGCGTCTCGCGCCATTCGCCGCCCGCCGCCGGGGCGACCAGGAAGCGCTGCACGCCGGGGCTTTCCGGCGCCTCGCCGGATTCGACCACGCCCGCCACCACCATGTCGCGGTAGGGCACCAGCACCTTGAGCGAGGCGTTGCTCGGCCGCTCGACCGGCAGGGGGGCGAAGATGGCTTGGCTGGACATGCGCGGTGCTTCCGGTGTCAGGGTTCGAGAACAAGCTTCAGGAATTCGTCGTCCTTCCAGCCGGTGCCGCGGCCGGCCAGACGGACGATGACCATGCCTTGCGAGGGCAGGACGTAAAGCCGCTGATTGCCGGCCCCGCCGGCCACCAACATGTCGCGCGGGGCGTCCGGCGCCAAGCGGGCCGGCGGCTTGCGCTTGCGCATGTCGCGCGGCGAATGGCCCGGCTGATCGTTCAGCCACAGGGTCAGGCCATAGGCCGGATTGGCGGCGCCGCTTTGGGCGCACCGCGCCACGACGTCGGGCGAGGCGAGCAGGTATTGCCCGAATTTCGCCCATTCGCGGGCGGTCAGCGCGGCGCCCGCCGCCATCGTCGGATCGCCCGCCGCGTCGCGCCGCCACGACGCCACCGACAGGCCGATCGGGGCGAACACCCGCCGCTCGAGAAAGGCCACCGGGTCCTCGTTCAGGCGTCGCTTCAGAAAGGCGCCGAACACGGTGAGATGGCTGGGGCCATAGACGAAGGTCGAACCCGGCTCGTGCTCAAGCTCCAGGGCGACCGCCTTGGCGAAATTGTCGCCGCTGGCGCCGCGCAATTGGCGCACGCCGGCCGGCAGCCCGCTGGTGAAGTCGAGAAGCTGACGCACGTGGACCAGCGCCTTGCGCGGATCGTCCTTCCATTCGTCGATCGTCGCGGCGACCGGCTCGTCCAGCGTGAACAATCCGTCCGCCACGGCGGTGGCGGCGGCGGCGCACCAGAAGCTTTTGGTGCCGCTGTGAAGCTGATGCGGCGTATTGGCGTCGCCGCGCGCATAGGCTTCGAAGGCCAGCCGACCGCCACGCAGGATCGCCAGCGCCACCCCGCCATGTTCGGTGGAATAGGCGGCGGCCTTCTCATAGGCTTGGCGTTCCTGGGCGGTCGCGGCGAAGGGAACCAGCGGCTCGGCGGCGCGCGACGGCGCCGCCGCCCAGACGGTCAGCAGAACGACAAGGACGAGGCGAAGCGCCGTGCTCACCGCGATCCCCAATCGGTGCGGCCCTGCCAGATCTCCAGGCCGCCGCGCGGATTGTCTTGGTATTCCCAGCCCTTCAGACCCTTGACCGCGATGCGCGGCGCGAACGGATTGACGGTGCCGACGAACAGCCCGGCGGGCGTCGATTGCAGCGTGCGGATGCCGTAATTATAGGGATTGTCGAAGCCGTTCATGGTGACCGGCAGCCAGTTCTCGCCATCGGCGCTGCGCCACAGATCGGCGCCGGCCTGGTGGTGGAACATGGTCTCCAGCCCGATCTTGTCGATCGCCCGGCGGAAGGCCGGGTTCCAGTTCTCGCTTTTCGAATATTGCAGCATCAGGCTCCAGTCGAAGGTGCCCAGATACAGCCAGCCGTCATGCGCCGCCATGCGCCAGAAATAGCCGTTGAAGAAGTTGCCGAAGCCCGGCATCAGCCCCGACAGCGGACGCTTGCGGCCATGGGGCGTGTCGCGCGCCACGCCGACCAGCAGATCCCAGCTTCCATCCGCGTTGATGCGCACCAATTCGGGGCCGGCCGGGCCGACCTTGTTGACGATGTCGATGCCGCCGTGCTGGATGCCGCTGCCGATATAAAGGGCGTCGTTGAACACCCACATGCTGGCCACGCCCTGATTCTCGCGGCCGCGCCACGCGCCCTCGGCCAGCACGCACTCCCAGTCGTAGGGCGCCGGGCCCTCGGCGCGGGTGCGCCACACCTGATAGCCCTTCGAGCCGCTGGTTCCGGCGTACAGCCAGTCGCCGCAGGCGGCCATCTCGAACACGCTGCCGTTGTCGGGATCGCCGAAACGCGGCTCGCAGACGCGGCGCCACTGGCCCTCGACCGGATCGTCGGTCTCGTAGATCACCATATGGCTGGTCGAGTTGGGATTGCCGTCGGCCTCGCCGGTCGGCGAGGTGAACAGGCGGCCCTTGAACGGTACCAGCACGCGCAGCGTGGTGACCGTTTCGCCCCATTCCACCGGACGCGGCACCGGCTGGGGAACCTTGCCGTCGCCCAAGCGCAGGATCTGCGTGCCGATCCCCTTGGCCGGCGAATAGGTGCAGAGATACAGCGCCTCGACCGGGTCCGAGCGCCCCTTGAACACCGTCATGTTGCGATAGCCCATCTCGCGGGGCAGTCGCTGGCCGTCGCGGCCGGTGATCATCGGCGAGCGGAAGGCCTCGTCCCATTGGCCGGTGGCCGTGTCCAGGCTCCAGATCTGGGCGCGCATGTCCAGATCGTACAGATAGTCGGGGCATTCCACCGGCCACTGGGCCAAGTTGGTCTTGATCTTCGAAATCTTCAGCATGCACATGTTCGAGCGGGTGGTTCCCACGAACAGGCGGTCTCGCCACCAAGCCATGCTGTGCGGATAGGCGTTGCCGGAATCGCCGAAGCCGTTCTCGGACGCCTGCCGGAAGTCGCCAAGGCCCAGGCCGCGCCCGGGCCATGGCTGCGTCGACCGCGCCATCATCATCATCGGTAGCCCAGGCGGCGGGCCAGCAGATGGGTGGTCTGGCCGAAGCCGCTGCCGTCCGGCATCCATTCCAGCGGGCCGTTCAGGCTGGACGGCTTGATCGGGCCGACGCGCAGGGCGGGGTTTTCGAGGAAGCCGCGATTGTTGCCGCCCCTGGCCTGATCCGGACCCGGCCGCGCATAGGGCGACGCCTCGGGGTGCTTCATCGCCTCGATGGCCTGGGCGCCGGCCGAGACGCCCAGCCAGGTGGCGATCTGGCGCAGGAAGGGGTCGGGGTTCTCCAGCAGCATTTCGCCTTGCAGATACATCACTTGACCGGGGGGTAGTTGCGCGGCGAAGTCGAGGATGCCTTGGTGCAGGGCGTCCCAACGCCGCTGGACCTCGCCGGGGTTGGCTCCGGCGGCAAGCTTCTTGTTCTGCTTGGCCTTGAAGGTCGAGATGCCCGAGGTCCGCGGATGGCGGCCCAGATGCAGGAATCGCGCGTGTGGGAAGGCTTGGAACAGCCGCCTCAGGTTTTCGGGCCGGCCATGCGGCGGGCTTTTGTCGACCACCCGTCGCGGCGCGGCGCGCTCGCAGACATGGTAATAAAGGTCGCGGGTGCTCATGGCGCGGCGTTCCTCCAGCCAGGCGAAGGCCGCGTCGACCGTCGCGTCGGTCTGCTCGCCATGGTCCAGTTCCGCCAGCACCCGCAGGATGCCGTGGCGCATGTTGCGCTGTCCGGGATGATCGACCTGATCCAGGAATTGGCCCACCGTGTCGGCGATGAACAGATTGACCTCGGGCAGCCCGTACAGTTCGGGATGCTCGCCCAGCATCGAACAGACCACCGACGAGAACGAGCGGCCGGGGCAAAGGATGAACAACGGCGCCGGGAGCATCAGGCGGCCTTCTTCTTGCGGGATTTGGGCTTCTCGGGCTCGGGCGCCGGTTCGGGCTCGGGCTCGGGCGGGGGCTCGTCGGCGGGAACCGCGTGGGCCAGCAGATCCAACTCGTGCAGGGTCTCCTCCAGCAGCGCCTCCAACATGGTGGCGCGGAAGCCCAGGCGCTCGCGGTAGCGATTGATCTCGTCGGCCGTGCTGGACGAGTTCAGCCGGGCATTGGGAAGCTGCTTCCACAGATCCTCGACCGAGGTCGGCGGCGGCGCCTCGGGGGTGCCGCGCATCTGGCGCCACAATTCGACGCCCATCTTGCGCAGGGCGGGATCGGCGACGGCGTCCTTCAGGCTGATCGGCGCCACGCCCTCGGCGGCGCCGGCGGGATTGAGTTCGGAACCCAGCAGGGCGCGGCGCGGCTTGGCCCGCGCCGCCTCCACCGGCTTGGCGCGCCGCTTCTTCTTGGGGGCCGCCGGTTCACTCATAGCCGAACTCCCTGGCCATCTCGGCCACGCGAGGATGGAACGAGGCGCCGTCCGGCCGCCAGTCGAGCGGCCCGGCCAGCGTGGGCACCGTGACGCCGCCCGGCCGCAGGGCCGGCGCGTTGAGGAAGTTGATGTCGTTGCCCAGCCGCGCGTTGATCGGCCCGACATGCGAGAAGGGCGAGTCCTCGGGATGCTTCATCGCCTCGATCGCCTGGGCGTCGCCCCGGATGCCCAGCCAATCGCAGATGCGGGCCAGCGTGGCGTCCATGTCGTTCAGGAAGGCCTCGCCGCGCACCTGGATCGACCGCTCGGGCGGCAGATCCTCGAGGAAGTCGAGGATCCGCACATTGGCGTCGTGCCACAGGATCTGCGGATCGAGAACCGGGTCCTCGCCGCTGCGATCGACCGAGCCCAGCATGAACAGCAGCGCCGGCCCGCCCTTGGCGTTCATCAGCGACTCGCACTGGCCGCGCGGATGGCGCAGCAGGTGGATGAAGCGGGCGTTGGGAAAGGTGGCGATCAGGCGGTCGAGATTGACGCGGCCGCGCAGATAGCCGGGGCTTTTCTCGACGATGCGCAACGGCGCGACGTGTTCGGCCAACTCGCGGTAAACCTCGCCCGAGCTGCGGTCGCGGCGCGTCTTGATCCAGCGCTCGGCCATGTTGACGCTTTGGATGGTCTGCTCGCCGGAATAGAACTGGGCGACGGTGCGCAACATGCCGTGGCGCATCACCGCCCAGAAGGGCGAGCGAAGCTGGCCGTCCGGCTCGCGCCCGCTCCAGAAATCCTCCATCTTGTCGGCCTGGAACAGGTTCAACTCGGGCAGGCCCAACAGCTCGGGATGCTGGCCGACGCAGGCGCAGACCAGCGAGGTGAACGAGCGCGGCGGCGCCAGGATGAACAGCGGGTCCAGCATGCTCAGCGCACCATGCCTTCCAGGAAGGGCACCTCGAAGGCCTTCTCGTGCATGATCGGTCCGTGACCGAAATAACCGCCCTCGCCGAACAATTCGCCGTGGTCGGCGGTGACGATGAACCAGGTGTTGGGCGGGCATTTGGCCTGAAGCTCGCCCAGCAGCCGGTCTACATATTCGACGCAGGCGACCTGCTGATCGTGGAAGCGGGCCATCTCCGCAGGAGGGAAGAAGCCTTGCGGCTCGTCCGGCTCGTCCGACGAGCGGGTCAGCAACTCGTCCATGCCGCTGACCACCCCATGCACCCCGGAAATCCGCGGCAGGGTGATGTCGCCCAGCATATAGGGATAGTGCGTCTCGCCCAGATTGAGGAACCAGAAGCTGGGCTGCGTGTCGCTGAACTCGATTTCGCGCACCATGCCGGCGAAATCGTTGTGGTCGGTCATCAGCTTGTAGTCGTCGAAGCCGCGGTTGAACCCGGCGAACGGGTTCAACACCGGCATCGAGACCCGCGCCGTGCAGCGATAACCCTGATCCTTCAGCACCTTGGCCAGGCAGAGCTGCGGCACGAAGGATTTGAACGACATGCCGGGCACGTCCAGCCGCTCGATCCAGCGCGAGAATTCCTTCTTGTAGACCTCCGAGGCGAACACCCCGCGCGGCGAGGTGTGCGGCATCTGGCCCATCAGCAGCGTCTGGTGCGACGGCGAGGTCCACGAGGCGTAGGAAAACCGCCGCTCCGCCTTGCCGATGCGGTCCATGTTGGGCGTCTTGGCCCGGGCGACGCTGTCCCAGCGGCAGCTATCCATGACGATGAAGACCAGATTGTTCGCCAACGAATTTTCCTCAGCCCAACCCCGGAAAAAATCGACGCAAGTAGTAGCGCAACTCGCCAGCCCATCGCAATGCCGGAACCTCCCACGAGCCGCTGGCCGCCCTGGGGGAAAAGTGCCACACTCCGCCGCCTCGATCTTTGGGAAGGCGGAACCATGAGCGACGATGCCCACGCCCGCAAGGAACGCCTGCGCAAGCTGCGCGGTCGCGCGCAACCCGTGCCCGAGACGCCTCGATCCGTCGACTCGGTCCCAACGGCCGGCGGCGCCCGCATGGCGCAACGGGTGCTGCGCCTGCTGAGCGTCGGCCCCAAGCTGCCCGGCAGCCGCGTCAGCCAGCCCGGCATGGTCCGCCTGGCCGAGCTTCTCAACGGCCACGACGGCCCCTTGGTTAAACGGGTGCTCGCCTTCCTGTCCCAACCCGGCGAACCCCGCGTGGCGGGACTTTCGGTCGCGCAGGCGGAAAAGCTGCTCGATCTGTTGTCACGGCGAACGGGCGGCGGCGACGCGCTGGCGCGCCTGGAAGACGCCCCACCGCCCAAGGTCGAGGCCGCCGAACCCGGCTGGGTCTCGACGCTGGAGGACGATTTCTTCTGAGACCTCTTCCCTCACTAGCCCCTTC
>JADFZP010000195.1 GCA_015232485.1 Alphaproteobacteria bacterium | reverse complement strand
ACGCGTCTATTCGCTCTGCGCCCGGCAGGTTCCCAGGGCCGCGACGGCTTCGCGCGGCGCGTCGATGGCGTACCGGAAGACCGGCCCGCCCATGGTCATGACGATCTCGCGGGCTTTGCCCAGCAGGTCGACCAATTCGCGGCTGGCGGGCATCAGAACGGCGAAGCGATCCTTGTCGATTGGCTGACCAGACATTTCGCCGTGCCATTTGTCGTCCACATCGACGACCACCGGGAACGTGCGGTTCTCGTCCAACGCCCATGTCGAATTGCCGAAGGCCATGGCCAGCCATTCGCCCCGCTCGACGTAACTGATGACCAGGTCATTGGTTTCCCCGGTCTTCGCGCCCGGCCACTGGTGGCTCATCATGCAGCGCTTGTCGGCCTGCACTTGCCAGCCGCCCATCGTCGAGCCCGCCCAGGCCGGCGACGCCGATGCGAGTATCACCGTGACCAACAAGATCCGTCTCATGGTTCCCCCTGGAACTGTTTTGCATGGAGACGAACTTCGTCGCCATCTCGACCACAAGCTCTTCACGTTCGCGGTGAGGAACATGATGAGTATCTGGAATAATTTCAAACCGCGATGGGCCGCCGGATAACTCGGAAATCATCTCGGGATGACGAGCCGACCCGTATTCGTCATGAGCGCCGTGAATCGCCAGAAGTTCGCACTGGACCAGCGGCAAGACGGACGCGAGCGACCAGTCGGCGAAGCCTGGATGGAGCCACGTCTCGATCCAGGCATCAAGAACCCACCGCGCCTTTTGCCCGTGGTACTTCTCAAGCCTGTCGATTTGCCCCTCGGCCTTGAACTGCTCGCGCGCCAAGGAAATGCTTTGCAGCGTCTTGTCCTCGGGAAAGGCTTGCGCCGATTCCGTGATCAGCGCATCGCAACAGGCCGGGAATTCGGCGGCGCAATTCACCGCCATGCCGCCGCCGACGCTGTGGCCGAAGGCGATGAACCGGTCGAAGCCGATCTCTTGACGAATGACCGGAAAATACGTCTTCGCCTCGTCGGCGATAAAATCGAGCCCAGGCTTGTCCGTCCTCGCGTCCGATTTCCCAAATCCCAGGCGATCATAGGCGATGACCGGTCGTCCGGCGCTTGCCGACAGCGCGGCGGGGAAGTTTCGCCACAGATCGACGCAGCCCAGGGAATCGTGAAACAGGACAATGGCGCCCTCGACGCCCGCCCGCCCCTCGGGCCGCCAAATCCGCGTGAAGATTCGACCATGCGGGTGCTCGACCCAGAAATCGCTGGTGGTGGCGCGCAATTCCTCAGGCCTCCAGAACCATGCCGTCATAGCCCGGCACGATGCCCGGCGGCAGCGACCGGATCAGGGTCTGGTAATCCAGCCTGGGGCTCATATGCGTCAGCACGGTCAGCTTAGGCTTCACGCGGTCGGCCCAGGCGATGACCTTGTCGACATGGGCGTGCGTCTCATGCGGCACGTCGATCAGGCATCCGACGATCCAGATCTCGACGCCCTCGATGGCGGCGAAGGAGTCCTCGGGAAGATCGACCACGTCGGTCGAATAGGCGATCGGCCCGAAGCGGAAGCCTGTCGTGCGGGAAAAGCCGTGGTCCTGATCGAACGGCACCACGTCGACCTCGCCCACCCGGATCGGCCCGGTGAGTTCGCGCGGCGTCAGCAGCGGCTTGTAAAGCGGCACCTTCTCAAGGTCGATGACGTCGAACACGTAACCGAAGCGACGGCCAAGATCGTCGAGGACGTCGCGGCGCGCCCAAACGTCGATGGCCGCGCGCATCGCCCGGTTGACCTCGCGCAGATCGTCGATGCCGTGGATGTGATCGGCGTGGGCGTGGGTGTAAAGCACCGCGTCCAGACGTCGCACATTGGCCGCCAGCAGTTGCTCGCGCAGGTCCGGGCCGGTGTCGACCAGGATGCGCGTATCGCCGCTCTCGACCAGGATCGAGGGCCTGAGGCGCCGATTGCGCGGCTCGTCGGGGTCGCAATTCATCCAGCCTCGGCTGACCACCGGGACACCGGCGGCCGCGCCGCTGCCCAGGATGGTCACCTTCATGGAGCCGCCACCTTGCCGAACAGGCGCAGGAAGTTGGCGGTGGTCGCCTCGGCCACAAGATCGGGCGCCAAGGATTTGAGTTCGGCCACTTTTTCCGCCGTGTGAACGACGAAGGCCGGCTCGTTGCGCTTGCCGCGCTTGGGGATCGGCGCCAGGAAGGGCGCATCGGTTTCGACCAGCAGCCGGTCGAGCGGCAGACCGCGCACCGTCTGGCGCAGTTCGTCGGCGGCCTTGAACGTGACGATCCCGCTGAGCGAGATGTAGAGGCCAAGTTTGACAGCGATGTCAGCCAGTTGCGGGCCGGAGCTAAAGCAGTGCAGGAGCCCGGTGAAGGCCCCTTTCGCCATCTCCTCGGTAAGGATTTGTCCGGTCTCGGCATCGGCGTCGCGGGTATGGATCACCACCGGCAGGCCGGCCAGACGCGCGGCGCCCAGATGGGCGCGGAAGCTGCGCCGCTGCGCCTCGCGCGGGCTGTGGTCGTAGAAGTAGTCGAGCCCGGTCTCGCCGAAGCCGACCACCTTGGGGTGCTCGGCCAGACGGGCCAGGCGCTCGGCGTCGATCTCGGGCTCGTTGCCCGCCTCATGCGGATGGATGCCCACCGTGCAATAGACGTTGGGGTGACGCTCGGCGATGGCCAGCACCCGCTCGAAGCGGGTGATGTGGGTGCAGATGGTCAGCATCAGACCCACGCCGGCCCGGCCGGCCCGCGCCACCACCTCGTCCATCTCCTCGGCGAAATCGGGAAAGTCGAGGTGGCAGTGACTGTCGACCAGCATTACTGCGCTCCCTCCTCCGCCTCGACGAAGCGCGGGAAGACGCCCTCGGGCTTCGGCAGTCCCAACCCAGGCGTCAGGAAGCGCCCCTCGCCCAGCGCGTCGAAGCCGCGCGCATCGGCCGGCACTTCAAGCTGGTCGAGCATCTTGGCCGCCGAATGCGGCACGAAGGGCTGCATCAGCACGGCGATGTGGCGGATCGTCTCGGCCAGCACGTAAAGCACGGTGCCCATGCGCTCGGGATCGGTCTTCTTCAGCGCCCAGGGCGCCGTGTGGTCGACATAGGCGTTGGCGGCGCGCACCACCACCCATACCGCCTCCAGCGCCTCGTTGAAGGCTTGGCGGTCCATGGCGCTTCGCAGATCGGGCAACAGCCCCCTCGCCTGCTTCAGCATCGCCTCGTCCTCGGCGGCGAATCCGCCCGGCTCGGGCACCGAGGCTTGGCAGTTCTTGTTGATCATCGACAGCACGCGCTGGGCCAGATTGCCCAGATCGTTGGCCAGTTCGCCATTCATCCGGTTGACCATCGCCTTATGGCAGAAATCGCCGTCATTGCCGAACGGCACCTCGCGCATCAGGAAATAGCGCACCTGATCCAGGCCATAGCGTTCGATCAGCTTCAGCGGATCGATCACGTTGCCCACCGACTTCGAGATCTTGTGGCCCTCGTTGGTCCACCAGCCATGGGCGAAGACGCGCTTGGGCGGTTCGAGACCGGCCGCCATCAGGAAGGCCGGCCAGTAGACGGCGTGAAAGCGGACGATGTCCTTGCCGACCATGTGCAGGTCGGCGGGCCACCATTGGGCGTATTCGCCCTCGGTGTCGGGATAGCCGACCGCCGTGATGTAGTTGGTCAGCGCGTCCAGCCAGACATACATGATGTGGGCGGGATCGCCCGGCACCGGGATGCCCCATTTGAAGCTGGTGCGCGAGACCGAGAGGTCTTGCAGTCCACCCTTGACGAAGCTCATCACCTCGTTGCGGCGCGAGGTGGGCGCGACGCAGTCGGGCTGGCGCTCGTACCAATCCAGCAGCGGCTGCTGCCAGGCCGAGAGGCGGAAGAAATAGCTGGGCTCCTCGACCCACTCGACCGGCGCGCCGGTGGGCGCGAGCTTGCCGCCATCCGGGCCGGGCTTCAATTCGCCCTCGGCGTAGAACGCCTCGTCGCGCACCGAATACCAGCCGGCATAGCTGCCGAGATAGATTTGATCGCGCTCGATCAGGCGCTGCCACAGGGTTTGGCACGAGGCCAGATGGCGCGGCTCGGTGGTGCGGATGAAGTCGTCGTTCGAGAAGTTCATGGCCGCCGCCAAGTCGCGGAAATTCCGCGACACGCGGTCGGTGAAGGCCCTTGGGTCGATGCCGGCCGCCTGGGCCGACTTCTCGACCTTCTGGCCGTGCTCGTCGGTGCCGGTCAGGAACTTGACGTCGAAACCGTCAAGCCGCTTGAAGCGCGCCAGAACGTCGCAGGCGAGCGTGGTGTAGGCGTGGCCGATATGGGGCAGATCATTGACGTAGTAGATCGGCGTGGTGACGTAGAAGGTCTTGTTCCCGCCCATGACGTACTCCCGAGACTCAGATTCACGCCCGGGCGGCACGCTCGACCGCCAGGAAAGCGTTCAGGACAACCTGCTTGCGATCCAGCCGCAAGGTTTCCGCGCGGCTGAACAGATGGGTGACGTTGTCCCATACCTCGATCCAACGATCAAGCCGACGCGCGGCCAGCAGGCGGTTCATCAACCCCGACTCGCCATCCAGCACCTCGACGGGTGGGGTGCCCAGCCCGCCGGCGCGGATCATGCGGCCCAGCCACCATACGAACAACTCGCCCACCGTGCGGAAGGCGTCGTCGGACTCGCCGCGCGCCATGCGGTCGCCGAAGGCGTGCAGGGCCGGCACGTCGAGTCGCGGCAAGCCGTCGAGAATCGCCAGCATGTCGCGATAAAGGGTCACGCCCCCCTGCCCGGCCAAGGCCAGCGCGCGACCGACGCTGCCCTCGCCCAGGCGGGCCAGGATGGCCGCCTCCTCGGCCGACATGTCGGGCAGCGCCCGACGCGCCAGCCCGGCCACCCGTTCCTCGGCGAGCGGCCGCAAGACCAGCTTGCGGCAGCGCGAGCGGATGGTCGGCAGCAATTTGCCCGGTGAATGGCTGACCAGCAGCAGCAGGGCGCGCGGCGGCGGCTCCTCCAGCATTTTGAGGATGCCGTTGGCGGCGTTGCGGTTCATCTCGCAGGCGGCATCGACCACCACCACCCGCCAGCCGCCATCGGCCGGGGTGAGCGACAGGAACGAACCGGCGGCGCGGACGTCGGCGACCACGATCTCGCCGCGTAGCTTGCCGCTTTTTTCATCGGCGGTGCGCTCGATCACGCAGAGGTCCGGGTGGCCGCGCGCCGCCACCCGGCGGAACACCGGATGATCGGCCGCCAAGGCCAGCGACGATGGCGGCCCGCCGAACATGTCTCCCTCTCCCCCGCCCGCCAGCACGAATCGGGCGATGCGGAAGGCCAGCGTCGCCTTGCCGATGCCGCGCGGCCCGCACAGCAGCCAGGCATGCGCCAGCCGGCCCGAGCCCCAGGCGTCGAGGAAGGCTTGCTCGGCGCCCTCGTGTCCGATCAGGTCGGGATTGCGCCAAGGCGCCAGGGCGTCGGCTTCGGGGTCCCGCTGCGGCGTTGGTTTGCGGCTCATCGGGGCAGAATAGGCGGCCGGTCGGCGGCTGGCAACGGCCGGGTCCCCCAGGTCTCGGCGAAGGACAGGATGCGGGAAATGCGGTCGCCCTGGAAGCAGTCGCAATGACGTCCCCCGGCGATCTCGATCATCTCCTTGGGCTGGGCGGCGGCGGCGAACAGACGGCGGCCCATCGCGATGGGCACGATGCGGTCGCTGGTCCCGTGGACGATCAAGAGCGGCGCGCCGATGGCGCCGATCTTGGCCAGATTGTCAAAGCGGTCGCGGGCCAGCAGGCGCACCGGCACGATCGGATAGCGCCTGGCGCCGACATCGGGCACCGAGGTGAACGGCGCTTCGAGAACGACCGCCGCGACACGGCGCTCGGTGGCCATCTGGACGGCCACGCCGCTGCCCAGCGACTCGCCATGGAGGACCACGCTCGACGCCGGCACGCCCCGCGCCTCCAGCCAGTCGAGCGCCGCGCGCCCATCGGCGTACAGGCCTTGCTCGGTCGGCCTGCCGGGGCTACCGGCGAAGCCGCGATACGAGGCCAGCAAAACGCCCATCCCGGCGTCCAGGAAGGCGCGGGCCTTGCCGGCGCGGTGGCCGAGATGGCCGGCATTGCCGTGGAACAGAACGATCGTCGGCCGGCCCGGCGAAGGCGGCGGCGCCCACCAGGCCAAGCTGGACACGCCATCGGCGGCGGTCACCTCGACGGCGACCAGTTCGGGCAAGCCGGCGCGGGCCGGCGGGCCGGGCCGCCCGAACGGACGGAACACCAGCCTTCTCTGAAAGGTGAACAGCCCCGCCACCCCGCCGCCCCACGCGGCGGCCAGCCAAAGTGTGGCGTCGACGATCAATTCGATCCCCATGCGACCATCCCTGGAACACGCGCCCACCCTTCCCTGTCCAGATATGGGAGAGCGAATGCGAAGGAGCAAAGGACATGACCGACCGCAAACGTCCCGTGGAGACTCAGGTTCCGCCCACGCACCGGATGCATCCGGGTGACGAGGCGCCCCCCGGCACGCCGGGCACCGGCGAAGGCCTG
>JADFZP010000194.1:2426-6604 GCA_015232485.1 Alphaproteobacteria bacterium | reverse complement strand
TGGCTCGACTGTTTGGACAAATCGGTGGCGGTCTGAAGAACCTGATCGGCGGCTTGGCCGGTTTCCTGGGCGGCGCGGGTGACCTTGCCGATGTTGCCGGTCACCTCGGTGGTGCCTTGCGCGGCCTGGGAGACGTTGCGGGCGATTTCCTGGGTGGCGGCGCCTTGCTCCTCGACGGCGGCGGCGATGGCCGAGGCGATCTCGTTGATTTGGCGAATGGTGCCGCCGATGCCGCGGATGGCGTCGACCGCCTGCGCGGTGGCGCCCTGCACGGCCTGGATCTGGGTGCCGATTTCCTCGGTGGCCTTCGAGGTTTGGTTGGCCAGGCTTTTCACCTCGTTGGCGACCACCGCGAAGCCCTTGCCGGCCTCGCCGGCGCGGGCCGCCTCGATGGTGGCGTTGAGGGCGAGAAGATTGGTCTGGCTGGCGATGTCGTTGATCAGGCTGACCACCTCGCCGATGCGGCTGGCCGCCTCGGCCAAGCCGCGAACCATGGCGTCGGTGCGCTGCGCCTCGTCCACCGCGCCGCTGGAGATGCGCGACGACTGGGCGACCTGACGGGTGATCTCGGCGATCGACGACGAAAGCTCCTCCGCCGCCGCGGCCACGGTTTGCACATTGTTCGAAGCGCTTTGCGCGGCGGTCGCCACGATGCCCGATTGGTGGCTGGTCTCCTCGGCGGTGTTGGCCATCACCTCGGCGGTCGATTGCATGGTGCTGGCCTGGGCGCCCATGCCGTCGACCACGCTTTTGACGCTGGCTTCGAAGTCGTTGGCCAGCTTCATCATGCTGGCGCGCCGGTCGGCTTCGCCGCGCCGCTTGGCCTCCTCCTGGTCGGCGCGCATGCGCTCCATGGCCGTGGCGTTGTCCTTGAACACCTGGACGGCCTGGGCCATCACGCCGATTTCGTCGTGGCGGTCGAGGCAGGGCACCGCGACGCCGTTGTCGCCATCGGCCAGCCGGCCCATCGCCGCCGTCATGCCGTCAAGCGGCCGGGTGATGCCGCGCGCCACCGCGATGCCCAGCGCCAGCACCACGGCGCTCAAGGCCAAGCCGGCGATCAGCAGGAAGTTGCGCATCTCGTAGACCGGCGCCAGAATCTCGTCGAGCCCGACCTCGGCCACGATCGCCCAGGTCACGCCCATGAAGCGCACCGGCCCATAGGCCATCGCATTGACTTCGCCCGACAGGCCGACGGCCTCGCCCATGCCGTCTTTTCCGGCCAGCGCCTCGGTCACGGCGATGGTGTCGACGACGCGCTTCAGCACGGTCGGCTCGGTAAGGTTGCGCGCTTGGCTGCGCATCCGTTTGTCGGCGCCCACCAGATAGACTTCGCCGGTCTTGCCCAGGCCGCTGGCCATTTGCAGCATCTTGTTGATGCTGTCGAGCGGCATCTGGAAGATCAGCACGCCCATGAACTGGCCTTCGAGCATCACCGGCGCGCCGATGAAGCTGGCCGGGGCGTTGCCGCTTGGGGCGTAGGGGCGGAAATCGGTGAAGCGGGCCTGCGCGGCCTGCGGATTGTCGCGGATCGAGCGGAACAGCCGGGCGAGGTCGCCGTCCTTCCAGCGGCCATTGTCGAGATTGTCGGCGAAGTCGGCCTCTTTGGTCACCGAATAGACGACGTTGCCCTCGGGGCCGACCAGGAACAGGTCGTAATAGCCGCGCGTCTCCAGGAAGTTGCGGAACCAAGTGTGGTAGCGCACATGCACGTCGCTGTAGTCGCTGCCGTCCTCGGCCTTTTCAAGGGCCATCCTCTTGCCGGCCGGGTGCGGATTGCCCGACACGTAGGCCTTCTGCAAATCGTCATAGGGATTGGCGACGGTGGCGAAGCCGTAGCCGAACTCGATCAGCGCGTCCGCGACGGTGCGAACCCCCGCCAGGATATGAACATCCTGCTCGATCGATTTCAGCACCTGATCCAACTCGGCGCGGCGTCCATCGCGCAGGGCGACCAGCCGGGCGTCGGCGGCGACGATCATCTCGCCCGCCGATTTGCGGTAGGCCATGACGCCGGTCACCGCCGCGGACAATATGGCGAGGGAGACCAGGATGACCGGAAGCTTGCGGGACAACCGCATCTGGGGAAAGAACATCGGCTCTCCATCGGCGCAAACGGCATTGACGAGCGATCATTTGTACACCCGAAACCATCAACAAAAAAGATGCGCCATGCAGAGATGACATGACCCTGTGGCATGCCTGACGGCCGCGCGCCCCGCCCGCCCGAAAGTTGCCATATTGCGGTGGCAGGAATGGTTCGCCGCCGCTGTTGCGGCCCCACCAGATATGGTGTAGGCAGCGGGTTTCCCTTCACGATCGGGGCTTTTCCGAGCATGGCAGGTCATTCCCAGTTCAAGAACATCATGCACCGCAAGGGTGCCCAGGACGCCAAGCGCGCCAAGATGTTCAACAAGCTGGCGCGCGAGATCACGGTCGCGGCCAAGGCCGGGCTTCCCGATCCGGCGGCCAATCCGCGTCTGCGCGCCGCCATCCTGGCGGCCCGCGTCCAGAACATGCCCAAGGACCGCATCGAGCGGGCCATCAAAAGCGGCAGTCCGGGCGGCGACGACACCGTCTATGAAGAGGTGCGCTACGAGGGTTACGGCCCCGGCGGCGTGGCGATCATCGTCGAGGCGCTGACCGACAACCGCAACCGCACGGCCGGCGAAATCCGCTCGGGCTTTTCGAAGAACGGCGGCACGCTGGGCGAGACGGGCAGCGTCAGCTTCATGTTCGACCGCATCGGCCTGATCCGCTACCCGGCGGCGGCGGCCAGCGCGGACGCCATGTTCGAGGCGGCCCTCGATGCCGGCGCCGCCAATGTCGAATCGGGCGACGACGGCCACGAGATCACCTGCGCGCCGGACGATCTGGCCTCGGTGCGCGACGGCCTGGAGCAGCGCTTCGGCACGCCGGAAAGCGCCCATCTGGATTGGCGGGCGCAGACCACCGTGCCGGTCGATTTCGACGCCGCCCAGACCTTGATGAAGCTGATCGACATTCTCGACGACAACGACGACGTCCAGCGGGTCCAGGCCAATTTCGACATCCCCGACGACGTCATGGAAAGGCTGAACGGCTGATGCTCCTCCTGGGCCTCGATCCCGGCCTCAGGAACACCGGCTGGGGGCTCGTCGAAGCGGTGGGCAACCGGCTGCGGCAGGTCGCCGACGGCGTCGTCCACTCGGACCAGGCGCTCAGCCTGGCCGAGCGGCTGGCCCAGCTTCACCGCGGCGTCGCCGAGATCGTGGCGCGGTTCGCCCCCGACGAGGCGGCGGTCGAGGAGACCTTCGTCAACCGCAATCCGGCCTCGACGCTGAAGCTTGGGCAGGCGCGCGGCGCGGTGCTGCTGGCCCCGGCCCTGGCCGGCGTGCCGGTCGCCGAGTACTCCCCGGCGCTGGTCAAGAAGTCGCTGGTCGGCACCGGCCGCGCCGACAAGACCCAGGTCGCCGCGATGGTCCGCCTGTTGCTGCCGGGATGTCTGGTCAGCGGCGGCGACGCGGCCGACGCGCTGGCGGTGGCGATTTGCCACGCCCACCACCGGGCCACCGCCCGACGCATGGCCGAGGCCGCGTCGTGATCGCCAAGCTGCGCGGCCTGCTCGATTCCCAGGGCGACGACTGGGCGGTGATCGATGTCGGCGGCGTGGGCTACATGGTGTTTTGCTCGGGCCGCACGTTGTCGCGGCTGCCCGCCGTCGGCGAGGCGGTGGCGCTGGTCGTCGAGACCCATGTCCGCGAGGACCACATCCACCTTTACGGCTTCTTCGACGCGGGCGAGCGCGCCTGGTTCCGCCTGCTGTCGACCGTCCAGGGAGTGGGCAGCAAGGTGGCGCTGTCGGTGCTGTCGGTGCTGCCGCCCGACCAGCTTTCCGCCGCCATCGCCGCCCAGGACAAGCGCGAACTGACGCGGGCCGGCGGCGTCGGGCCAAAGCTCGCCCAGCGCATCGTTCTGGAACTGAAGGACAAGGCGGCCGGAATCGCCGTCTCGGACGCCTTCGTCCCGGCCGCCGCCAGCGCCTCCGGCTTCGCTCCGGCCGGCGGGGCGATCGAGGACGCGGTCTCGGCGCTGGTCAATCTGGGCTATCGCCGGGTCGAGGCCTTCGCCGCCGTCAGCGGCGCCGCCCGCGTTCTGGGCGAGAACGCGCGGGTGCCCGAACTGATCCGCTCGGGCCT
>JADFZP010000194.1:0-2326 GCA_015232485.1 Alphaproteobacteria bacterium | reverse complement strand
CGGCGTCCGGCGACGCGGACGCGACCTTGCGGCCGCAACTGCTGTGCGAGTTCATCGGCCAGCGCGAGGCGCGGGGCAATCTGGAAGTGTTCGTCGCGGCGGCGCGCGGGCGCGGCGAGGCGATGGATCATGTCCTGTTCCACGGCCCGCCGGGGCTGGGCAAGACGACGTTGGCGCAGATCGTGGCGCGGGAACTTGGCGTCGGCTTCCGGGCGACTTCGGGGCCGATCATCGCCAAGGCGGGAGACCTTGCCGCCTTGTTGACCAATCTCGAACCGCGCGACGTTTTGTTCATCGATGAAATTCATCGCCTCAATCCTGCCATAGAGGAAGTGCTCTATCCCGCGATGGAGGACTTCCAGTTGGACTTGATCATCGGCGAGGGGCCGGCGGCCCGCTCGGTGCGCATCGACCTGAACCCCTTCACGCTGGTGGGCGCCACCACGCGCTCCGGCCTGCTGACCACGCCGCTGCGCGACCGTTTCGGGATTCCGGTGCGGCTGGATTTCTACGAGGTCGACGAACTGGAACTGATCGTCACGCGCGGCGCCCGCGTCCTTGCCCTCGATCTCAAGGTCGACGCGGCGCGCGAGATCGCCAAGCGCTCGCGCGGCACGCCCCGGGTGGCCGGGCGGTTGTTGCGCCGGGTGCGCGACTTCGCGGCGGTGGCCGGCGCCTCGCCGGTAACCGTCGAGGTCGCCGACCGGGCGCTGAATCGGCTGGGAGTCGACGCGGTGGGGCTCGACGCCATGGACCGCCGCTACCTGTCGTGCATCGCCGAGCATTACGAAGGCGGCCCGGTGGGCGCCGATACCCTGGCCGCCGCGCTCTCCGAGCAGCGCGATACGCTGGAAGAGGTGATCGAGCCCTATCTGCTGCAACAGGGACTGTTGCAGCGTACGCCGCGTGGCCGCATGCTGACGCTGAATGGTTATCGCCATCTCGGCCTGACGCCTACGCGCCGGCCCGACCAGTTCGACCTGTGGTCGGGAGACGGCGATGCCTGAGTCCGGCCATCTGGAGGGGACGGCGCATCTGCACCGCCAGCGGGTTTATTTCGACGACACGGATGCCGGGGGCGTGGTGTATCACGCCAGTTATCTGCGATTCGCCGAGCGGGCGCGCACCGAGATGATGCGCCTGCTGGGTCTGGATCATCCGCGCATGATGGCCGAGCGCGGCGTGGTCCTGGCGGTACGGCGCGCCGCGATCGATTACTTGCGGCCGGCGCGGCTCGACGACGTGCTGGTGGTGCGCAGCGAAGTGACCGCGGTGGGCGGGGCTTCGATCGAATTGCGCCAGGAGGTGCGGCTTGATCGCGACGGGGGCGCCGTTTTGGCCCGCCTCGACGTCAAGCTGGCCTGCATGGCGCTGGGTGGCGGGGCGGCCCGGCTGCCCGAGGACATCAGGGGACTGCTCGTGAACTTCTTCACTGGGGATCGGAACTGACCATGGAATCGATGGCGGGCGAGATGTTGGCGCAAAGCGCCGACCTGTCGATGTGGACGCTGTTCTGGCGCGCCGATCTGGTGGTCAAGGCGGTGATGCTGCTGCTGGTGGCGGCCTCGTTCTGGTCGTGGGCCATCATCTTCGACAAGATCATTCGGCTGCGCCACCTGTTCTCGCGCGCCGACCATTTCGAGGAAAGCTTCTGGTCGGGCGGCTCGTTGGAAGAGCTTTACGACCGCCTCGGCAGCCGCCCGCTCGACCCGATGTCGTCGGTGTTCGTGGCGGCGATGCGCGAGTGGCGGCGTTCGGCGGCGCGCGGCGGCGCCGATCGCGAAAGCCTGCGCACCAGCCTGCCGCAGCGCATCGACCGGGTGATGCAGGTCACGCTGGGGCGCGAGATCGATCAGGTCGAGCGGCGCATGGGCTTTTTGGCCTCGGTCGGCTCGACGGCGCCGTTCATCGGGCTGTTCGGCACGGTGTGGGGCATCATGCACAGCTTCCAATCGATCGCCGCGACCAAGAACACCAGCTTGGCCGTGGTCGCGCCCGGCATCGCCGAGGCGCTGTTCGCCACCGCGCTGGGCCTCGTCGCGGCCATTCCGGCGGTGATCGCCTACAACAAGCTGTCCAGCGACATCGACCGCTACGCCAAGCGGCTGGAGGCGTTCTCGGGCGAATTCGGCGCGATCCTGTCGCGCCAGCTCGAGGAACGGAGCTAACCGATGGGCGCCAGCATTGGAGGCGGACGGGGCGGCGGCGGCCGTCGGCGCACCCGCCCGGTCAGCGACATCAACGTCACGCCGATGGTCGACGTGATGCTGGTTCTGCTCGTCATCTTCATGGTCACCGCGCCGCTGCTGACGGCGGGCGTCGACGT
>JADFZP010000193.1:5312-6615 GCA_015232485.1 Alphaproteobacteria bacterium | reverse complement strand
CGCTCGAACGCGTGGTGGTGCGCATCATGCCCGACGCCGCCGAACGCTCGCTGGCCTTCCAGCGCGGCCAGCTCGACATGATCTATCACGACAAGCATATCTCGCTTCAGGAGTTCAAGCGGCTGCAAGCCAATCCGCGCTTCGCCGCCCACGTCTCCGAGCCGCTGATCACCCGAATGGTGGTGATGAACGCCGGCCGCGGCCCGACCAAGGACCGGACGGTGCGCCGCGCCATCCAGCACGCCTTCAACCGCGACGCGGTGATCCAATTCCTGTTCCATGGCATCGAGAAGCGCGCCGACGCGCTGTTCTCGTCGACCATCCCCTATTGCGACCTGGGCCTCGAGGGGCCGGCCTTCGATCCCGACAAGGCCCGCGCCCTGCTCGACGAAGCCGGCTGGGTCGTGGTGCCCGGCAAGACCGTGCGCGAGCGCCAGGGCGAAAAGCTGTCGCTCGAAGTGTCCTACGAGAAGGAAATCGCCATCGACCAAGCGATGGCCCAGGCCCTGCAAGCCGATCTGCGCGCCATCGGCATCGAAGTGACGCTGCTTGGCGAGCCGATGGAAAAGAACCGCGACCGCTCGAACGCCGGCAACTTCCACTTGTCCTTTTCGACCAGTTGGGGGCCGCCCTACGACCCGCACACCTACTTGAGCGGGCTGCGCCTGGGCACCGAGGGCCACCCCGACCACCAGGCGGTGACCGGTTTGCCGATGTGGAAGGACATCGACGCCCAGATCGTCGCCATCATGGCGGAAATCGACGAGCCGCGGCGGCGTGAACGCTACCGCACCCTGCTCACCGCCGTCCACGAACAGGCGGTCTATCTGCCGATCTCGCACGGCGCCAATCTGGCGGTGACCCAGCAATCGGTCACCGGCTTCAGCTTTGAACCACAGAGCAACAGCGTTCCGATCAACAAGCTCGGCTTGCGCTGATCTCGACGGCCAGGGCGCGGTTGAGGCGCATCAGGGTTTCGACCTCGTGGTCGCTGATCCCGCGCCCCGCCCGCGCCGCCATCGACAGCGAAAAGCGGGCCATCTCGTCGGGCACCCGCCAGCCCAGAACCGGCGCCAACTCCAGGATTTCGCGCCAGACCACGCCGTTGGCCTCGATGGCGGCGACGAACGCCTCGGCGTCGCGCGCCGCCGCCAGCAGATCGGTCACCGCGTCGAGCGACGAGGTCAGCCTGTCCGCCATCAGCTTGGCCTCGTGGGGTGGATGCGCCGTGGCCATCGATGCCCTCCCTTTTCCCGACGATGCTAAGGCCGGAAAGGGGTTTCGCCCTACCAGTCATAGGTCT
>JADFZP010000193.1:0-5212 GCA_015232485.1 Alphaproteobacteria bacterium | reverse complement strand
GCGGCACCACACGGCGCTGAGGTCGTCGTCCAGGGGACGCGGCAGGGAATCGAGGCGGCGGGCCAGCGCCTCGTCGAGCGGCGTGCCGCCCAGCGCTTCGGCCAGGACGGCGGCCACGCCGTCCTTGCCCACCGCCTCGCCGAACTCGCGGCCGATCGACTCGATGCCGTCGCTGTGCAGGAACAGCGTGGCGCCCGGCGGAAACGGCAGTTCGCGGGCCGGATAGCGGATGCCGCGGGCGATGCCGGCGGGCACGCCCGAGCCGTCGCCCTGGTGGACCACGCCGCTCGCCGGGTCGATCACGCAAGGGTGCGGAATGGCGCTGGCGGCATAGGTGAAGACGTCGCGGCCGCGGTCGACGATGCCCAGCACCATCGTCGCGTAGCGCCCGGTGGGCAGCAGCCCGGCCAGGGCGTCGCCCAATTGCGACAGCGCCTCGGCCGGATCGCCGGGCGGCGGCATGCGGCGCAGACAGGTATGCAGGCTGTGGGCGTCCAGGGCCGCCTCGGGTCCGTGCCCGGTCATGTCGCCCAGCCAAATGGCGAAGCGCGTCTCGTCGAGCGGAGCCAAGCCCCACAGATCGCCGCCCACCGCGCGGCGCGGCTCGAACATCGAGCCGATGGTCACGCCATGCGCCTCCTCGATGCGCCGCGTCTGGCGATCGGTCGGGGTCAAGACGGCGCGCAACACGGCGGCCATGCCGTCGCCCGAGGCGGCGGTGGGGCGGCCCGGCACGATGTCCGCCTCGGGCAGCCGAACGGTGGCGACCACCTCGTTGCCGCGCCCGCGATAGCTCAAATCATCGAAGCTCAGCGCCCGCGCCAGGGCGATGCCGCGTCCATGGGTGTCGTGGGCGCGGTCGGGGCTGAGTTGGAGATAGTTCCGCCAGTCGAAACCCTCGCCCTGGTCGGTGATGGTCAGCTCGATGCGGTCGGCCAGCCGGCGGAAGCGCAGCCGGGCATAGCGCCGCCCCCAGCGCGTCGAGTCCAACCGCGCCTGGATTTCCCCGGCCAGCGCCTTGCGGGCCATCAATTCGTGCTTGGCTTGCCAAGTGATGCCCAGATTGCCGTGCTCGACCGCGTTGATCAGCAACTCGGACAAGCCGATCACCCGCGAGCGCGGGTTCGGGCAGGTGGCGGCCAGGGTGATGGCCAGGCGGTTCGCCTCGTCGACGGTGCGGAAATGGAAGGTGGCGTCGCTCAGCATGCCCAGCCCCGCCACCTGGCGCTGCACCTCGTCGCGCAGGCGGCGATAGCGGACGTGGTCCTCGACCGCCGCGGCGGTGATGGACAGCAGCACCTCGGGTACGAAGGGCTTGGTCAGGTAGTAATAGGCGCCGGCGCGGATGCCCTCGATCACCTCGTCCTGACCATCGGCGGCGGTTTGTAGGATCACCGGAATCTCGGCGAGAACGGGGTCCTTCTTCAGCCGGGCCAGCACCTCGATGCCGTCCATGCGCGGCATGCGCCGGTCGAGCAGCACCACGTCGACCCGCCCACCCTCGCGCTCGAGAATCTCCAGCGCCTCGCAGCCATCGGCCGCCACCAGGGTTTCATAGCCGGCGACCCGCAGATGCGCCTCGAGCAGGCGACGGCCGAGCGGATGGTCGTCGACCACCAAGGCGCGGATTTGACCGCTCAAGTCACGTCACGGTGAACAGGGTGTCGAAGCGGGCCAGCAGCAGCAGATCGCGCACCTCGCCGGTCGGGCCGTGCAGGGTGACCGGGCAGTTCTTGGCCTCGGCCTTCTCGCGAAGGGTGAGGAACATCCCCAGCCCGGCCGAATCCATATAGCCAAGCTTCTGGAGATCGACCGTCAGGCGGCGCGGGTTCGAAGCGACCGCGCGCTCGGCCATCGTCTCGAAGGCGTCGCGGTCGGCCGAGGTGAGATCGCCCCGCAGCACCACCATGGCGCCGTCGCCATCGGCCTTCAATTCGTAGTTCATGACTCTAGGCTCCCTTCCGTTCGTGCCGCGCCAGGAAGGCGTCGAAGCGCGCGCTCGGGTCCTCGCCAAGCTCGACCCGAATATGCGTCGAATGCTTGGTCGACGCCATGATCACCGCCTCCAACGTGTCCAGGCCGGGAATCGCCAGTTCGAGCGCCGTCCCGCCGGGATGGCCGAGGTCGCGGTCGAGCACCGCCGCGCCGGCCAGCGCGATGTCGTGCAGCAGGCAGGGCTTGGCGACGCCGTTGATCGTCGCCACGACGGCGACGTTGACGGTGTGCCGCCGGCTCATGGTCTCGTCCAGGCTGACCTTCAGGATCTGGGCCACCGCGCCGCGCATGTATTCGACGCGCTCGGCGACCTTGCCGGCCGAGGCCCGCATGCTGCCGGCCCGCACCCCGGTGTCGCCGGTGCTGCCCAGCACCTCCGAGATGTTGTCGGCGGCGAGACGGGTGCCGGTGGCCGCCTCCTGCGCGCCATGGGCGATCTTGCGGGTGCCCTCGTGCTGCTTCTCGACGGCTTCGGCGATGCCGGTGGTCACCTCGTCGACCTTGCCGATGGTGGCCATCACCGCGCCGATCGCGGTCACCGTCTCGGCGGTGGCGGCCTGGACCGATTCGATCTGGCGGCCGATGTCCTCGGTGGCCTTGGCGGTCTGGTTGGCCAGGCTTTTCACCTCGTTGGCCACCACGGCGAAGCCCTTGCCGGCCTCGCCGGCCCGCGCCGCCTCGATGGTGGCGTTGAGCGCCAGCAGATTGGTCTGGCTGGCGATCGTGCTGATCAGATTGACGACCTCGCCGATCCGGTTGGCCGCCGCCTCCAGACCGCCCACCAGTTCATTGGCGTGGGCCGCTTGGCGCACCGCCTCCGAGGCGATGCCGGTCGAACGCGAGACCAGTCCGCCGATCGACGCCGAGGCGGCCGACAGCGCCTCGACCTCGGCGGCCACGCCATCGACATTGCCCAGCGCGGCGCGCGACGCGTCGGCCGCCGCCTCGCTTTGACCGCGCACCACCGCCACGGCCTGCTCCATGCCGGCGGCGGTGTCCTGCATCGAGCGCGACTCCTCGGCCACCAGCCCGATGGCGCCCTGAACCTCCTCGTCGAGCGCGGTGGTCAGCGCCAGGATCTCGCTTTGCACCTTGCGTTGGCTGCGGCGCGCCTGCGCCTCTTGCTCGGCCATCACCTGTTTGAGCTTGATGCCGCTTTGCTTGAAGACCTCGATGGCGCGGGCGATGCTGGTGATCTCGTCGCCGCCGGTGATGGGGATCGCGACGGACAGGTCGCCATGGGCCACCGCCTCGGTGCTGACCGCCAGGGCGTGCATGCGCCGGCTAAGCCAGCGGTCGCCGTACAGGAAGCCGATCAGCAGAGCGCTGATCAGGCCGATCGCCGACAGAATCGCGAGCAGCGTCTTGTCGCCGTCGACGCGGGCGCGGGCCGCCGTCGAATCGGCGTCGATCTCGCGCTGCGCCTCGGTCACCAGGGCGCCGATATAGCCGACCAGATCGGCGGTCAGCGCCTTGCTGTGCTCAAGCAGGCCCTCCTGCAGCACGGCGGTTTGAATCTGCTCGGTGCGCTTCGCCAACGGCCCGGCCGGCCCGGCGAAGGCGGCCAGCTTGGTGATGCCGTCGGCCAGGGCGGTGCGCTCGTCGCCAGCCGGCAGCAGCTCCATGCTGCGCTGGACGCGGGCCGTCAGTTCCACGACGCGGGCGCGCAACGCCTCGACGGCCTCGTCGGTGCGCGCCGCCGCGGCCTCGCCATAGGCGGCCATCATCAAATCGGCCGCCGTTTGCATTTCCATCAGGCTTTGCAGCAGGCCCATCTGCAAATAGACGCTGCGCAAAACGGTGCGCTGGAGTTGCGCGGGCTCGCCGCCCTCGGCGAATACCGCCTTGACCTCGGCCACCATCGCCGGGCGCATCTTGGTGATGCGCGGCGTCAGGATGGCCATGAATTCGGTGTAGACCGTCCGCGCCTGGGCCAGTTCCTCTTCGATCTGCGCCCGCAGCATGTGCCGCTGCTCGAGATAGTCGCCCAGCGCGTCGACGTTGGTCATCACGGCGTCGCGCAGCAGGCCGATATTTTGCAATCCGTCGGATTGGCCACGCAGGGCGGCGACCTCGGCCAGGCTGGACGACAGCCCCGCATTGATGCGCCGCAAATCCTTGATGACCGATTCGCGGGCCGCCGTGTCCGGGGCCTCCATCAGGCCCGAGGCTCCGGCGATCAGCGAGCGCGCCTCGTCGGACAAGCGGTGGGCGGCCAGAATCGAGGGGATGCTCTGTTCGGCCAGACCCGCCAGGGTCTTGCCGAGCGAGGCGTAGGACAGCCAGGCGATGGCGCTGATCACCACCGTTACCGTCGCCACTCCGCTGAACGCCAACTGCAACTGCGTGCGAACATTCATCTGCATCTCGGATCCGATCAGTCAGTGCGCTGCCCCGGCGGGGCCCGAAGGCCCCGCAGCCAAGTTCGGTCTGATGGATCGAAGGGCCCTAAAGCGAGCCTTCCACGGTGTTGAACCCCAGGGATTTCCAGCCCTGGACGCCGCCGCGGTAGTACAGGATGCGATCGGCCGGGTAGCCGGCCTTGATCATCGTGGCGACCGCCGCATGCGACTGGCCGCACCACGGGCCATTGCAATAGACGGTCACCTTCTTGGCGCCACCGCAATTCCACGCGGCGCCGTTCTTCTGACAACCCAGCTCGTTGAGACGGCCGCCGACCTCGGTGTAGGGAATGTTCATCGAGCCCGGAATGGTGCCGCGCAGATGCCAATCCTGGGTGCGGGCGTCCAGCAGAACGCCATCCTTCTTGGCCAGGAAATCGATCACCTCAAGCTCGGCGACGGTCTTGACGCCGGGCGCCGCCTCGATTGGTTGCACGCAGAACGGCGGGCACTTCCGCGAAGTCTTGGCGAAGTCTGGATCAATATTGGCGTTCTGATCTTGATTGCGCTTGATGACCACCGGCCCAGTGGCGGTGTCGACCTTGACTTCCAGCATGCCCTCTTTGATGAGAACTTCCTGAGCCGAGGCCGGAACCGAAAGGCCGGCCAACATCAGCACCACCAGCAACGATTTCCAATTCATGCGCCCCTCCTCCCCTGTCTATGATATTCGCCCCCGGTCTTTTTCCCGCCGATTGGGCTATGAGACACATTACAGCACGAATTTGTGCATTTCGGAACGGCCGTTGTTAATTTTTTTCACACGGCGGTGCAGCATTAGGATGTTCGCATTCGCGAAAATCGCAATTCGCCGA
>JADFZP010000192.1 GCA_015232485.1 Alphaproteobacteria bacterium | reverse complement strand
TGTTCCCACGGAGCCGCGTGGATGGCCGGATCAAGTCCGGCCATGACGAGTGGAAAGGACGGGCGAGCCGACTGCTTGACGATGGGTCGGCTTATTGGCTCACCGAACCAAACGGCCATCACCCCCGCGTCACCGCCGGCGCGAAGCGGTAGCCGTGGCCGCGGCAGGTCTCGATCAGGGCGGGATCGCCCAGTTTGCGGCGCAGGCGGCTGATCAGGATGTCGATGGCGCGCGGGCCGGTGTCGGCCTCGGAGCCGGACAGGGCGGTGACCAGCCGGTCGCGCCCCAGGATGCGCCCGGCGCGGGTGGCCAGCAGGGCCAGCAGGTCGAATTCGGCGGGGGTCAGGTCGGCCGGGCCGGCGGGGCCGGTCAATGAGCGGTTTTCGATGTCGAGCGCCCAGCCCTGGAACCGCCACACCTCGCCGGCCGGGGCGGGGCGGCCGCGGGTGCGGTCGAGCACGTTGCGCACGCGGGCCAGCAATTCGCGGGGGTAGAAGGGCTTGGTGACGTAGTCGTCGGCGCCACCCTCCAGGCCGCCGGCCCGGTCGTCGGGGCCGGTGCGGCTGGTCAGCATGATGATGCCGACACCCGAGCGGGCGCGCACCTCGCGGGCCAGGGCGGTGCCGTCGGCATCGGGCAGCATCAGATCGAGCAGGATCAGATCGACCTCGTCGGCGTCGAGCACGCCGCGCATCTCCAACCCGTCCGCCGCCTGGGTGACGCGATGGCCCGCCGCGCCGAGCAGCGCCGCCACCAGCGCCCGCACGGCCGGATCGTCGTCGACCACCAGGATATGCGCCTTGCCGCCCATGCCGGAAAAATATCAGAAACATCGAACGTGTATAGTCCCCTTGCGAACGGATGGGCGCGCCGCCCTTCCGCGACTGTCAAATACGCGAAAGCATTAAGCCGCACGGTGAAAGTCGTGCGGCCGAAACGCCTTGCATATGCCATACTAATGGCGACATGATTACTTTTTGCGCATGCTCAAAGATTAATCAACGACTGGCGCGATTGTGGGCCGCGCGGCCTCCACGCCGATGGCGACTTTCCCGATTTCTCAATGACTTGGCCGTTGGCCCGCTTCTTGCCTCATCCACCGCATCGACAAACCGATGCGAGGGGAATCCCGATGAAGTCTTTGCGAGCCGTAGCCGGAGCCGGCGTGGTCGCCGCCGCGACGTTGTGGGGCGGGGTGGCCCAGGCCGCCGACACCATCAAGGTGGGCGTGCTGCACTCCCTGTCCGGCACCATGGCGATCAGCGAGACCACGCTCAAGGACACCGTCCTGATGATGGTCGACGACATCAACAAGAAGGGTGGCCTGCTGGGCAAGAAGGTCGAGGCGGTGGTCGTCGACCCGGCCTCGAACTGGCCGCTGTTCGCCGAGAAGGCGCGCGAGCTGCTGGCCAAGGAGAAGGTCTCGGTGGTGTTCGGCTGCTGGACCTCGGTGTCGCGCAAGTCCGTGCTGCCGGTGTTCGAGGAACTGAACGGTCTGCTGTTCTACCCCGTCCAGTACGAGGGCGAGGAATCGTCGCGCAACGTCTTCTACACCGGCGCCGCGCCGAACCAGCAGGCGATCCCCGCCGTCGAATACCTGATGAGCGAAGAGAAGGTCGAGCGCTGGGTGCTGGCCGGCACCGACTACGTCTATCCGCGCACCACCAACAAGATCCTGGAGTCGTTCCTGAAGTCCAAAGGCGTCAAGGCCGAGGACATCATGATCAACTACACCCCGTTCGGTCATAGCGACTGGCAGACCATCGTCGCCGACATCAAGAAGTTCGGCACCGGCGGCAAGAAGACCGCCGTCGTTTCGACGATCAACGGCGACGCCAACGTGCCGTTCTACAAGGAACTCGCCAATCAGGGCGTGAAGGCCACCGACATCCCCGTCGTCGCCTTCTCGGTCGGCGAAGAGGAACTGGCCGGCATCGACACCAAGCCGCTGCTTGGCCATCTCGCCGCCTGGAACTACTTCCAGTCGGTCAAGAACCCGACCAACGAAGCCTTCATCAAGAAGTGGCACGAGTTCATCAAGAGCGCCAAGCGCGTCACCAACGACCCCATGGAAGCCACCTATATCGGCTTCAAGATGTGGACGCAGGCGGTGCAGCAGGCCGGCTCGACCGACGTCGACGCGGTTCGCCAGGCCATGTACGGCCAGAAGGTGATGGCGCCGTCGGGCTTCGAATCGGTGATGAACACCAACAATCACCTGTCCAAGCCGGTGATGATCGGTGAAATCCAGGCCGACGGCCAGTTCCAAATCGTCTGGCAGACCAAGGGCCCGGTCAAGGCCGACGCGTGGTCCGACTTCATCCCGGAAAGCGCCAAGCTGAACGCCGACTGGACCTATCCCTGGGTCTGCGGCAACTGCGCCGAGCCGAAGTACAAGGCGGCCGGGTTTTAAGTAGTTTGGTTTGCCCCTCGCCGGGCGACCGGCGGGGGGTGTTTGTCCCATCGAAATTCCCGGAGCGTCCCCGATGATCCGCGCCCTCGCCTTGCTCGCCGCCCTGCTGTTCGCCCAGCCCGCCCAGGCCGACGCCTTTTCCGAGGCGGTCGCAGGCTTGAGCGCCGGCGGCTTCGGCGAGAAGATCAAGGCGGTCGAGACGCTGGCCGCGCTGGGCGACGCCCGCGCCGTGCCGATCCTGCGCGCCATGGCCGAGGGCAGGCTTTTGGCCCGCCCGGATGGCGCGCTGGTGATCGACGGCCACGACGCCACCACCGGCCAGCCGGCCGAAGCCGAGGGCGCGCTAGCCGTATCGATCAACAACCGTCTGCGCAGCGCCATCCAGGGCGCGGTCGGACGCCTGGGGCTGGTCTCGCCCGATCCGGCCGAGCGTGGCCGCGCCGCCCAGGCGGTACTCGACTCGCCCAGTCCCGAATCCGCCGCCATGCTGCGCAAAGCCATCGAGCGCGAGACGGACGCCGCGGTGATGACGGCGATGCGCTTCTCGCTGGCGGCGCTCGATCTGGGCGACGCCGACCCGGCGCGGCGGCTGGCCGGGGTGGCGGCGCTGGCCGATTCCTCGCTCGATCCCCAGGTGCGGGGGCTGTTGACCCGCCTCGCCCAATCCGACAGTGATGCCGGGGTGGCCGGCGCGGCGCGTCAGGCGCTGGAGGGCGCCGAGACGCGCCTGCGCGCCTTGCGCATCGCCGAGAACCTGTTCCAGGGCATCTCGCTGGGCTCGGTGCTGCTGCTGGCCGCGATCGGCTTGGCGGTCACCTTCGGCGTGATGGGCGTCATCAACATGGCGCATGGCGAGATGATCATGCTGGGCGCCTACACCACCTTCGCGGTGCAGGAGGCGTTCCGCGCCTGGGCCCCGGCCTGGGCGCTCGACTTCTATCTGGTGGCCGCGCTGCCGGCCGCCTTCCTGGTCTCGGCCGCCATCGGCATCGCGCTGGAACGCGGCGTGATCCGCTTCCTGTACGGGCGGCCTTTGGAGACCCTGCTGGCCACCTGGGGCGTGTCGCTGATGTTGCAGCAACTGGTGCGCAGCCTGTTCGGCGCCACCAACAAGGAGGTCGCCAATCCCTCGTGGATGACCGGCGGCATCGAGCTGGCCGGCGGCGTCATGCTGACCTGGAACCGCGTGGTGATCGTCTTGTTCGCCGTCGCCGTGCTGGCCGGGCTGGCCGCGCTGATGCGCTGGTCGTTCTTCGGGCTGGGCATGCGGGCGGTCACCCAGAACCGGGCGATGGCCTCGGCGATGGGCATCCCGGCCGGGCGGGTCGACGCGTTGACCTTCGGGCTGGGCTCGGGCATCGCCGGCATCGCCGGGGTGGCGTTGAGCCAGATCGGCAATGTCAGCCCCAATCTCGGCCAGGGTTACATCGTCGACAGCTTCATGGTGGTGGTGTTCGGCGGGGTGGGCAGCCTGTGGGGCACCCTGGTCGCCTCCTTAAGCCTGGGCGTCGTCAACAAGTTCCTGGAGCCCTATGCCGGCGCCATGCTGGGCAAGATCCTGGTGCTGGTCTTCATCATCCTGTTCATCCAGAAGCGTCCGCGCGGGCTGTTCGCCCTGCGTGGCCGCTCCGCCGAAGCCTGATTGGGGAGGCCAACGATGGGTCCCGTACTGTCGCGTCTTCTGGCGATCGACGACCGCCGCTTCTGGCTGGGCTTCGGCGCGGTCGGCATCCTGCTGCTGGCGGTCGTGCCTTCGTTGAACGCGCTGCCGGCCGGCCACGCCTTGAACGTTCCCGACTACGCGGTGACGCTGCTTGGCAAGTATCTGTGCTACGCGCTGCTGGCGCTGAGCCTGGATCTGGTGTGGGGCTTCGCCGGCGTGTTGAGCCTGGGGCACGGCGCGTTCTTCGCGCTGGGGGGCTACGCCATGGGCATGTACATGATGCGCTCGATCGGCGGGCGCGGCGTCTATGGCCACGCCACCTTGCCCGACTTCATGGTGTTCCTGAACTGGCAAGAGTTGCCCTGGTACTGGATGGGCTTCGACAGCTTCTGGTTCGCGGCGGCGATGGTGGTCGCGGTGCCGGCCGGGCTGGCCTTCGTGGTCGGCTGGCTGGCCTTCCGCTCGCGCATCACCGGGGTTTACCTGTCGATCATCACCCAGGCGATGACCTACGCCCTGATGCTGGCCTTCTTCCGCAACGAGATGGGCTTTGGCGGCAACAACGGGCTGACCGACTTCAAGGAGCTGCTGGGCTTCGACCTGTCGCGGCCGGGGGTCAAGCTGGGTCTTTACACGGCCAGCGCCGTGATGCTGGGCGTGGCCTTCCTGGTGTGCCGCTTCATCGTCGGCTCGAAGCTGGGGCGGGTGTTGATGGCGATCCGCGACGCCGAGAGCCGGGTGCGCTTCCTGGGCTATTCGGCGACCGCCGTGAAGCTGTTCGCGTTCGTGATCTCGGCCGTGCTGGCGGGGATCGCCGGGGCCTTGTACGTGCCGCAGGTCGGCATCATCAACCCGTCCGAGTTCTCGCCCGCCAATTCGATCGAGGTGGCGATCTGGGTCGCCGTGGGCGGTCGCGGCACGCTGCTGGGTCCCGTGCTGGGCGCCTTCGCGGTGAACGGCGCCAAGACCTGGCTGACCGGAGCGGCGCCCGAATTGTGGCTGTTCGCGCTGGGCGGGCTGTTCATCGTGGTCACCCTGCTGATGCCCAAGGGCATCGTCGGCCTGGCCGCCCAGGCCCGCGAGCGGCTGCGCGGCCGGCCCGTCCCTTTGATCGAGGAGAAGCGCAATGCTTGACGATCGCCCGGCCCAGGGCTCGATCCTTTACCTCGACGGCGTGACGGTCAGCTTCGACGGCTTCAAGGCGCTGAACGAGTTGTCGCTGATCGTGGCGCCCGGCGAGATGCGCACGGTGATCGGCCCCAACGGCGCCGGCAAGACCACCATGATGGACGTCATCACCGGCAAGACCCGCCCCGACAAGGGCGACGTGCTGTTCGACGGCTCGGTCGACCTGACCCGCCTGGACGAGGCGCAGATCGCCAATCTGGGCATCGGCCGCAAATTCCAGAAGCCGACCGTGTTCGAGATGCTGACCGTCGCCGAGAACCTGGAACTGGCCCTGAAATGCGACCGCGGCACGCTGGCCACGCTGTTTTTCATGGCGACCTCGGAACAGCGCGACCGGGTCGCCGCGGTGCTGGGCACCATCGGGCTGCGCGACCGCGCCAGCCTTCCGGCCGGCCGCCTGTCGCACGGCCAGAAGCAATGGCTGGAGATCGGCATGCTGTTGATGCAGGACCAGCGGGTGCTGCTGCTCGACGAGCCGGTCGCCGGCATGACCGACGCCGAGACCGAACAGACCGCCGAGTTGCTGCTGGAGATCGCCCGCGACCGCTCGGTGGTGGTGGTCGAGCACGACATGGAGTTCGTGCGCCGCCTGGGCGCCCGCGTCACCGTGCTGCACGAGGGCTCGGTGCTGGCCGAGGGGCCGTTGGAGACCGTGCAGAACGACCATCGCGTCATCGAAGTCTATCTGGGGCGCTGACCATGCTGACCGTCGAAGCCGTCAATCTGTTCTATGGCGCCAGCCACTGCCTGCGCGGCGTCTCGCTGGGCGCCCGGCGCGGCCGCGTCACCTGCCTGCTGGGCCGCAACGGGGTGGGCAAAAGCAGCCTGCTGCGCGCCGTGGTCGGCCTTCAGCCGATCCGCGAGGGCCGCATCCACTGGGACGACGAGGACGTCTCGCGCCTGCCCCCGCACGAGCGCGCCCGCCGCGGCATCGCCTATGTGCCGCAGGGCCGCGAAATCTTTCCCCGCCTGTCGGTCGAGGAAAACCTGAAGACCGGCTTCGCCACCCTGCCCCGCCGCGAGCGCGTCATCCCCGACCAGATCTACGAATTGTTCCCCGTCCTCAAAGACATGCTGCGCCGTCGCGGCGGCGATTTGTCGGGCGGCCAACAGCAGCAACTGGCCATCGCCCGCGCCCTGATCACCCGGCCCAAGCTGCTGATCCTCGACGAGCCGACCGAGGGCATCCAGCCCTCGATCATCAAGGACATCGAACGCGTCATCCGCCTGCTGGCGCGCGGCGGCGAGATGGCCATCCTGCTGGTCGAGCAATATTTCGAATTCGCCCGCGACCTGGCCGACGACTACGCCGTGATGGACCGCGGCGAAATCGTGCTGGCCGGCATCGCCGAGGAGATGGTCGAAAGCGACGTGAGGCGGCATCTGACGGTGTGA
>JADFZP010000191.1 GCA_015232485.1 Alphaproteobacteria bacterium | reverse complement strand
ACTTGGCGGGCGGTGGTCTGGCCGGTGGCGACGGCGCGGGCGATGGCGGCGGCGGTCATGGCCGGAACACCGGGGCCGCCTCGTCCTCCTGGACGGGGGCCTGTTCGACCAGCGCCGCCATGCGGGCCGCCACCGCCAGGTACTCGGCCACGCCGTCGCGCCATTCGGGGCGGATGTCGAGGCCCAGGGCGGCGCTCATCGCCTCGATGTAGTCTTGGTTCATGACCGCTCCTCGGCGAAGTGGCAGGCGCCGCGATGTCCGGGCGACATCTGGCGCAGTTCGGGCATTTCGGTCTCGCAGCGGCTTTGGCCTTCCAGGCAGCGGCCGAAGAACCGACAGACATGGGGCGACGGATTGATCGGGCTGCGCGGCTCGCCGCCCAGCCGGACCCGCGCGCCCGCCCCCTCCCCCAGCGCCGGTATCGCCGCCAGCAAGGCGCGGGTGTAGGGGTGGGCGGGATGGTCGAACACCTGGGCCACGGGGCCGATTTCGACCACCTTGCCCAGATACATCACCACCACCCGCTCGCACAGCAGCCGCACCACGTTGAGGTCGTGGCTGACGAACAGATAGCTCATCCCCAGCCGGCGGCGCAAATCGTCGAGCAGTTTCAGCACCACCGCCTGCACCGACACGTCGAGCGCCGAGGTCGGCTCGTCAAGGATCAGCAGCCGCGGTTCCGGCCCCAGCGCGCGGGCGATGCCGACCCGCGCCTTTTGCCCGCCCGACAATTGGTGCGGAAAGCGGGGCAGCAGCGCGGCGGGCAGGCCGACCATCTCGGCCAGTTCCTCGACGCGGGCCTTCAACGCGGCGGACGCCCACGGCCCTTTCAGGCGACGCAACGGGTCGGCGATGCAGTCGAAGGCCGAGAAGCGCGGATTCAGGCTGTCGGTGGGGTCCTGGAACACCATCTGCACCAGCGCCCGGTCGGGCGTGCGGGCGAAGCGGGCGGCCGGGATGTAGCCGATCTCGCGGTCCTCGAAGCGGATGCTGCCCTCGCTGGGGTCGAGCACGCGGGTCAGCATGCGCACCAGCGTCGATTTGCCGCAGCCCGACTCGCCGACCAGCCCCACCGCCTCGCCGGGCATCACGTCGAAGCTGACCTGATCGACCGCGTGCAGTTGCTGACCCTTGCCGATCGTGAAGCGGCGGTGCAGGTCGAGGACGTCGAGCAGCGGTCTCACAGCGGCCTCCGGCAGGCGACCAGATGGGCGTTGGTCAGATCGATCATGCGCGCCAGCGGACCGGCCGCGCATTCCGCCCGATGACGCTCGCAACGGGTGGAATAGCGGCAATCCGGCAAATCGCCGCGCAGATCGGGCAGCGCGCCGGGAACCGGCTCCAACTCGGCCAGACCGACGCCGGGGCGCGGCGTGGTGGCGATCAGCTTGGCGGTGTAGGGGTGGCGGGGATGGGCGAACAGCTCGGCCGTGGTCGCCACCTCGACGACGTGGCCGGCATGCATCACCGCGATGCGGTCGCAGCGTTCGGCGGCCAGCGCCAGATCGTGGGTGATGAGGATGGTCGACATGCGGCTTTCGCGCGCCAGATCGCCGATCAAATCCATGATCGCCGCCTGGGTGGTGACGTCCAGGCCGGTGGTCGGCTCGTCGGCGATCAGCAGCTTGGGCGAGCAGGCCAGCGCCAGGGCGATCATCACGCGCTGGCACATTCCACCCGACATCTCGAAGGGATAGGCGCGGGCCCGCCGCTCGGGGTCGGGAATGCGCACCTTGGCCAGCATCTCGACGGCGCGGGTCTTGGCCTGATCGCGGGTCACCCCGGCATGGCGGGACAGCACGTCGGCGATCTGCTTGCCCACCATGCGGATCGGGTTCAAGGCCACCCGAGGGTTTTGGAAGATCATCGACATCTCGGCGCCGCGCAACTCGTCCAGCGCGGAGCGCCCGTCGCCCAGCAGATCCAAGCCCTCGAAACGGACGGCGCCGTTGGTGACCTTCGCCGCCGCGTCCGAGATGCCCATCACCGCGAAGGACAGCACCGACTTGCCCGAGCCGGATTCGCCGACCACGCCCAGGGTCTCGCCCTTGCCGACCGCCAGCGACACGTCTTCAAGCGCCCGCACGGTGCCGCCGCGGGTGCGGAATTCAAGCGACAGGTGCTCGATCTCGAGAAGGTTCATGTCCTCCTCCTGGGATCGATGATGTCGCGCAACCCGTCGCCCAGCAGATTGAAGCAGAACACCGCCAGCATCAAAGCCAAGCCGGGGAACAAAGCCACCCACCACTCGCCCGAGACGATGTAGGCGGAGCCCTCGGCGACCATGATGCCCCATTCCGGGGTCGGCGGCCGCACGCCCAGTCCGATGAACGACAGGCCGGCGGCGTTCAGGATGGCGTAGCCCAGATTGAGCGACACCTGCACCATCATCGGCGGCAGGATGTTGGGGAAGATGTGGGCGGCCAGGATGCGGGCGTCGCCATTGCCCGACAGCCGCGCCGCCTCGACGAAGCCCGCCTCGCGCCGCGCGTTGGTCTCGGCCCGCGCCATGCGGGCGTAGAACGGCATGTTGATGATCGCCGTCGCGTAGACGATGTTGACCACGCTGTTGCCCAGCGCGGCGACGATGCCCATGGCCAGCACGAACAGCGGAAAGGCCATGATGGTGTCGACCACCCGGCCGATCATGCGATCCGTCCGCCCGCCATACCACCCGGCGCAGATGCCCAGCGGAGCGCCCAGCGCGAAGGACAGCGCCACGGCGGCCAGCGAGATTTGCACGTCGAGGCGCGTGGCGACGATGACCCGGCTCAGGATGTCGCGGCCCAGATGGTCGGTGCCGAACCAATAGTCCCAACAGGGCGCCCGCAGCGCCTGATCGGTGTTGCTGGCCAGCGGGTCGTAAGGGGCGATCAGCGGCCCGAACAACGCCAGCAGCAGGATCGCCGCGAACCCCGCGAAGGCCAGCCCGGTGACCGGGTTTTCGGCCAGCACATAGCGGATGTGGCGCAGGGTCGGGTTCATGCCTCGATCCTCACGCGCGGATCGATCAGGCCGTACAGCACGTCGATCAGCAGATTGAGCGTCACGTAAAGCACCGCCATGGTCAGGATGAAGCCCTGGACCGGCGCGTAATCCGAGGCCACCAAAGCCTCGATGGCGTAAGAGCCGATGCCCGGCCACGAGAACACCTTCTCGACCAGCACATTGGCCCCCAGCAGGAACGAGAACACCATGCCCAGCGTGGTCACCACCGGCAGCAGCGCGTTGCGCAGGGCGTAGGTGACCAGCACGGTTCCGCGCGACAGCCCGTTGGCGCGGGCGGTGCGCACGAAGTCCGAGGACAACACGCCCAGCATCGAGGCGCGCGTCATGCGGGCCAGCGGCGCCACCGAGAACAGCGCCAGGGTCAGCGCCGGCAGGGTCAGTTGCGCCGCCGCGGCGCGGAAGGTGGCGAACTCGCCGGTCAGCAGGCTGTCGATCAGGAAGAACCCGGTGATGGTGCGCGGCGCCGAGGTGAACAGGTCCAACCGCCCCATCGGCGCGGGCGCCCAGCCCAGCAGGTAGTAGAAGACATAGACCAGCAGCAGCCCGGTGAAGAACACCGGCAGCGACACCCCCGCCGTGCTGACCACGCGGGCCAGATGGTCGATCCACGATCCCGGCCGGGTCGCCGCCGCCACGCCCAACGGCAGCGCCACGATCAAGGCCAGGATCAGACCGGCCAGGGTCAGTTCGACCGAGGCCGGCAGCCGGGCCAGGATGTCTTGCGCCACCGGCTGGCCGGTGGTCAGCGACTGCCCGAACTCGCCCCGCGCCAGATCGCCCAGATAATCGACGAACTGGAGCGGCAGGCTTTTGTCGAGGCCCAGCTTGTGGCGGATCTCCTCGATCGCCTGGGGCGTCGCCGCCGGCCCGGCGAAATAGGCCGCCGGATCGCCGGGCAACGCCCTGGTCAGCATGAAGGTGACGACCACCACCGCCACCAGACTGGGAATGGCTCCCAGCAGGCGGCGGAGGATCAGATGGGCGATCACTCCTTGCCCATCGGACGGAAGTCGATGCCGCGATGGAACCAGTAGGTATAGCCGGTGATGTTCTTTTGCATCGCGGCGTCCAGGTAGTACTGGAACAACGGAGCGCGCGGCATGTCATCCCAGGCGATCTTCACGAAGCCCTTGATCTGCTCTTCGTATTTCTGCCGATCGGTCTCGAAGCGGGCGGCGTCGATCAGCTTGTCCATCTCGGGGTTCTTGTAGGACATGATGTTGAACACCGCGTCCTGGCCGTGATAGCCCCAGAAGAAGTAATATTCCGGGTAGTTCAGCCAGCCCGAGAAGGTGTCGATGGCGATCGGCATGTCCTTCTTCAGCATGGCCGCCCGCCAATTGGCGCCGGGGATCTTGTTGATGGTGGTGGTGATGCCGATCTGGGCCAGCGATTCCTGCAACAGCGTGGCCATCGGCTCGGCCAGACTGGCGGCGCCCTGGTTGATGTTGATGGTGGTCTCGAAGCCCTTGGCGAAGCCGGCCTCGGCCAGCAGCGCCTTGGCCTTGGCGATGTCGGTGTTGTAGGGCGAGGGCTGCGGCCAGGCGGCCGAGGTCGGCTTGGCGGGGCCGCCGAACATCGGGATGCCGCGTCCGTAGATCGCGGCGTCCATGATCTTCTGATAGGGCACGGCGTACGAGACGGCCTGGCGGACCTTGACGTTGTCGAAGGGCGGCTGCTTCAGGCTCATGCCGACATACCACAGCGAGTTCTCGATCGGCACGCCGGCCACCTTGACCTTGCCGCCCTTGGCCAGTTCCTGCGAATCCTTGGGCGGCAGGTCGAACGACACGTCGACGTCGCCGCGCTCCAGCAGGGCGCGACGATTGCCGGCCGAGGGCACCTCGCGGATGATGACCTTCTTGAGCTTGGGCAGCGGGCCGGACTTCCAGTCGTCGTTGCGCGCCAGCACCAGTTCCTGGCCGGGCTTCCAGCTTTCGACCTTGTAGGCGCCGCCGCCGGCCGAGTTGGTCTTGGTGTATTCCAGGCCCCAGGGGTCCTTCTCGGTCGCGTTCTTCTTGACCAGTTCGGAATTCAGGATGGTCGGCACCGGCACGCCCAGATCGGGCACGGTCAGCTTGTCCTTGCGCAGCAGCTTGACGCGGAAGGTGTGATCGTCGACGACGATGAATTGCTCGGGCTTCTCGATCGAGCCCGCCTTCATCTGGAAGGTCGGGAAGCCGCCGACGCTGACCATGCGGTCGAAGGACCACTTGACGTCCTTGGCGGTGACCGGGGTGCCGTCGTGGAACTTGGCGTCCTTGCGCAGAACGAAGGTGATCTCGTCGTCGGCGGTGAATTTCCAGCTTTCCGCCAGTTCGGGTTTGATGTTGTTGTAGTCGTAAGACAACGTGCCGTCGGGAAGGGTCTTGGTCCCGTAGGTCAGCAGCCGGTCATAGGTGTTCCAGGTCACCCCATAGCTGGCCGGATTGGCGCCAACCGTATGGATGTCGAGGCTGTTGGTGCCGGACTCGATCACCACGAGAAGCGTCTCGTTGCGCGTCTGGGCGAGCGCCGGCACCGTCGAGACGGTGACGGCCGCCGTGAGACACAGGGCGCGAAGCAACCTTTTCATCGGAAAACCCTCCTTGCGGGCGAAATCTTGTATGCAAGACAAGGCAAGACCCGTGCCAAGGCGGCGAAGCGCGGCGCGGTGCGGAATCGCCCGGATTCGGCCCGCGTCGGACTGCCCGAAATTTGTGCGAATAGGACGGAATGACTAACCAGATTGAGCCAACACCGCTGTTAGTCCCTTGTTTATACGGTGTATTTCATCTGTTGCGCAAAAATGCGGCGGATTGTGCCCGCCGCCTGGGCAGGAACCGCGCGCGGGTCCCCCAAGGCGCCGCGGAAACGCCGCAGGTTCGACAACGGCCCTGCAATTGCATACAATCCGGCATGCAACCGCCGGAGCCCCGATCATGAACGTCCAATCCCTCGACCTGCGCAGCCTGTCGGACGGCTACGCCAGCGGCCGGACCACCCCCACCATGGTCGTCGAGGCCGTGCTGGCGCGACGCGAGGCGGCGGGCGACGACAATGTCTGGATCGCCCAGGTGCCGGCGGCCGAGTTGCTGGCCCGCGCCCGACAGCTCGAAGCGCTGCCGCCCGCCGAGCGATCGGCGATGCCGCTGTGGGGTGTTCCGTTCGCGGTCAAGGACAACATCGACGCGGCCGGGCTGCCGACCACCGCCGGCTGCCCCGCCTTCGCCCATCCCGCCGCCCACGACGCCACGGTGGTGGCGCGGCTGCTGGCGGCCGGCGCGATCTTGGTCGGCAAGACCAATCTGGACCAGTTCGCCACCGGGCTGGTCGGCGTGCGCTCGCCCTACGGCGTCGCCCGCAACCCGTTCGACGCCGCCTATATTCCCGGCGGTTCGAGTTCCGGCTCGGCGGTGGCGGTGTCGGCCGGGCTGGTCAGCTTCGCCCTGGGCACCGACACCGCCGGTTCGGGGCGGGTGCCGGCCGGCTTCACCAACATCGTCGGTCTGAAGCCGACCAAGGGCCTGATCAGCACGGCGGGCGTGGTGCCGGCCTGCCGCTCGCTGGATTGCGTGTCGATCTTCGCCCTGACCGTCGAGGACGCCATGGCGGCGCTGTCGGTCGCCGCCGGCCCGGATCAAGCCGATCCCTTCAGCCGCCGCGCCCCCGCCACGGCCACCGGCCTGCGC
>JADFZP010000190.1 GCA_015232485.1 Alphaproteobacteria bacterium | reverse complement strand
GGATGGCCGGATCAAGTCCGGCCATGACGAGTGGAGAGGATGCTCTCATGGCGGCTTTACCGCCGATGGATCAGTTCACTTGCGGTTGGACTGGCCACCGATCACGCCTCGGGCCATAGCCAAGCGGCGCCGCGCACGCCGCTCGAATCGCCGTGGCGGGGCGGCAGCAGGCGGGTCTCGACCCGATCCGAGAACACCCAGCGGTCCAGCAGGGCGGGAACGTTGGCGTATAGCCGTTCCACCTTGGACATGCCGCCGCCCAGCACGATGACGTGCGGGTCGATCACGTTGATCACGGTGGCCAGGGCGCGGGCCAGCCGTTCCTCGTAGCGGGCCAGCGCGGCGTCCGACTCGGCCGAGCCTTCGGCGCAGATCGCGGCGGCGGTGGCCTCGCGCCCCGTGGCGGTCGCCATGTCGCGGGCTAGGCCGGGGCCGGACAGGAAGGTTTCGACGCAGCCCGTCTTGCCGCAATAGCAGGTCGGGCCGGGCCGCTCGTCGTCGGTCGGCCAGGGCAGGGGGTTGTGACCCCACTCGCCGGCGATGGCGTTGGGGCCGCCGACCAGCCGTCCGTTCACCACCAAGCCGCCGCCCACCCCGGTGCCCAGGATCACGCCGAACACCGTGGGCGCTCCGGCGCCCGCGCCATCGGTCGCCTCGGACAGGGCGAAGCAGTCGGCGTCGTTGGCCAGACGCACCTCGCGGCCCAAAGCCCTTTCGAGATCGGTGTGGAAGGGGCGGCCGATCAGCCAGGTCGAGTTGGCGTTCTTGACCAGCCCGCTGGCCGGCGAGATCGTGCCGGGGATGCCCACTCCGACCGTGCCGCGCTCGGCCAGCCGCGCCTCGAGTCCCAGGACCAGGTCTTGGATGGCGCGGATGGTGGCGGCGTAATCGCCGCGCGGCGAGGCGACGCGCTGGCGCGCCATCTCGACTCCGCCCCGGCCCAGCGCCACGGCCTCGGTCTTGGTGCCGCCGAGATCGACGCCGATCCGTATCATTGCCAAGCCGTCCCCCGTTCTGCATGCTGTCGTGCCCGATCAGGAGGATAGCGCGTGTCCAACCGCCTCGACCACCCCTTCGCCCAGCCGCCGGCCCATGCCCGACCGATCGAGGTCGCGCCCGGCATTCTGTGGCTGCGCATGCCGCTGCCCTTCCAACTCGACCACATCAATCTGTGGCTGATCGAGGACGGCGACGGCTGGACCCTGGTCGATACCGGTTTCGCCGACGACACCACCCGCGCCTTGTGGGGCCAGGTGTTCGACGACGGGCTGCGCGGCCTGCCGATCCGCCGCATCGTCTCGACCCATTTCCATCCCGATCACATCGGACTGGCCGGCTGGCTGGCCGAGCGGTGGGGCGTCGAGTTGTGGACCACCCAGGCCGAGTGGCTTTACGCCCGCATGCTGTCCCTGGACTCCGGCGAGGCGACCGTCGAGTGGCAAGTCGAATTCTACCGCCGCGCCGGTTTCGAGGGCGAAATGCTGGACCTGACCCGGCGCCGCGGCAATGTCTATCGCGGCCGGGTGGTGCCGATTCCGGTGTCGCTGCGGCGCATCGGCGCCGGCTCGACCATACGGATCGGCGAACGGGACTGGACGGTGATCATCGGCACCGGCCATTCGCCCGAGCACGCCAGCCTGTATTGCGCCGAGGACGACATCCTGATTTCGGGCGATCAGGTGCTGCCCAAGATCAGTCCGATCGTCGGCGTGTGGCCGCAGGAGCCCGAAGCCAATCCGCTGCAATGCTTCCTGGCCTCGCTCGACGTGTTCCGGCCGCTGCCGCGCGGGACGTTCGTGCTGCCCTCCCACGGGCTGCCGTTCCGCGGCCTGCACGAGCGGCTTGACCAGCTTTCGTGCCACCACGACGCCCGCTTGGCCGAAACTTTGGACGCCTGTCGCGAATCGATCACCGGCAAGCAGTTGCTCGACGTGCTGTTCCGCCGTCCGCTCGACGACCATCAGGTGTTCTTCGCGATCGGCGAAAGCCTCGCGCATCTGCATTTCCTGATGGATCGGGGCGAGGTTCACCGCGAGCGGCGCGCCGACGGCGTCCAACTCTTCCGAAAGACTTGAAGCGGCGCCGCCGCGTCCCGAATATCGGCGGATGACCCGCGCCCCCGAGGTTCACGGCTTTCACGATCCCGCCACCGGCGCGGTGGCCTATGTCGCCGCCGACCCGCGTGCCGGGGTCTGCGCCGTGTTCGACCCGGTGCTCGATTACGATCCGCGCTCGGGGCGCACGGCGACCGACTCGGCCGACCGCCTCGCCGCCTTCACGCGTGAGCGGGGCTGGCGGGTCGAGTGGCTGATCGACACCCATGTCCATGCCGATCACCTGAGCGCCTTGGGCCATCTCGCCAGCACGCTGGGCGGTCGCACGGCGATCGGCCGGCGGGTCGACGGGGTCCAGCGCACCTTCGCGGAAATCTATGGCCTGCCCGGCTTTCCGGCCGACGGCTCGCAATTCGACCACCTGTTCGAGGATGGCGAGGTCTGGCGGCTGGGCGGCATCGAGGCGCGGGCCCTGCACACGCCCGGCCATACCCCGGCCTGCATGACCCATGTGGTGGGCGATGCGGCGTTCGTCGGCGACACCCTGTTCATGCCGGGTTACGGCACCGCCCGATGCGATTTTCCGGGGGGCGGCGCGCGGATTCTATGGCGCTCGATCCGGCGAATCCTCGATCTGCCGGGGGAGACGCGGCTGTTCGTCGCCCACGACTATCCCGCCGAGGGCCGGCAGGCGGAATTCGAGACCACCGTGGCGGCGCAGCGCGAAGGCAATGTGCATGTTCGCGACGGCCTCGACGAGGAGGGTTTCGTCGCGATGCGCGAGCGCCGCGACAAAACCCTCGAATTGCCGACGCTGATGCTGGCCGCGCTTCAGGTGAACATCCGCGGCGGTCGCCTGCCCGAAGCCGAGGCCGACGGCCACCGCTATCTCAGGATTCCCTTGAACCGGCTTTGACTCCGCGTCGCGAGGCTTTCATCTTGCCCCAGAGACGCCGCTCCTCGTCCACTTCGACGGCGGTGAGCGCGAGGTCGATCATCAACGCCGCCTGGGTCAGGCGATGCGCCCGCGCCAGCGGCAGCAGCCTCGCCAGTTCCGCCCGAACCTCCTGCGCGGCCGGAATCGAAGCCGTTTCGCAGGGCTTCCGTGTACTCGTCATGTGCCTCCTCGATCCACTCGTTCACCTTTTCGACCGCGATGGCGATGATGCCGGCCACCTCGAAAAGTCGTTCGCGGTGGGCCTCGTGCGCCAAGTAGAGCAGCGGCTCGAGCAAGGCCCGAGCCGCCTCGACCGGTTGCTCGCCCCCCCTCATTCCGCGGCCACGCGCTGGTTGATCAGGTCGTCCGCCGTGCGCAGGACCGGACGCCAAACGCCGGTGCGCTTGCGGATGGTGGCCAGGATGCCCGGCGAAACCGGCATGCGGGCCGGCACCACGTCCTTGCCCTCGATCTGGCGGGTGGGGCCGACGACGTCGAGCTTCCAGCCGAGATCCTCGAAGCAGCTTTGCCAAAGGCGCGGATAGCTGACCCCCAGGAAGGAGTCGAGGCCCAGCATCAGGCCCATTTCCTGGTAGCCCAGCACCAGTTCCGCCATGATGCGGCGGCGATCCTCGCGCGGCAGGTCGGGATCGACGCCGCAGCGGGTGGCCTCCCACACGGACGTCGATTTGGGCAGCGGCATCTCGGTGACCCAGTCGGGCCAGATGTCTTCGAGCATGTAGTTCAGGGTGGTGGGCGTGACGCGGATGACGCCGCGCACCGTGCCGCGATCGTCACGCCAGACCGCGTAATGGGCGGCGGGCGTGTCGTACTGGTCGAACTCCATGCCCTTCCAGCACGGCATGCCATAGCTTTGCTGCTCGTTGAACACGCGCTGGCGCAGCCGGAACATCGAGGGCAGCACGTCTCCAAAGTGATGTGCGGTCTCGAACGTGAAACAATCGAGCATGGTCGCCGTCTCCTTCTCTTGCTGGTCGCAAGAAGAGCAGGCGGGCGGTCGGAGCGCAGCCCCCGGAACTCCGTGGGTATGGTTGCCATGGTATGTGGTGGTGTGGATGGCGGCCGGAATCGCTCATCGAGCCGCCGTCGCCGGCGGCGGTCAGACGGCTCAAGCGACAAGACTCAGATGCTGATCAGCCCGAGATGCAGGGACTTCACGACGGCGGTGATCCGTGAGTCGCAATCGAGCTTGCGGAAGACGTTCTTGAGATGCCACTCGACGCTGTTTTCCGAGATTCTCAAGATTTCGCCGATCGCCCAGGCGCTTTTTCCGCGCGCCGCCCACTGCAGTATCTCGCGCTCGCGGGGCGTCAGGCGCGGTTCGGGGCGGGACTGGGCGGGCAGGGTCAGGGCGCCATAGGCCTGGTTGAATTGGACGGCCAGCAGGTGGATCACTTGAAGGTGGCGGCCGGGATCGGTGCCGCCGACGCTGCTCGCCACACCGACGCCCATCGATTCCCCGCAGGGGCCGTGCAGTCCGATGCCGATGCCGTCGCGGACGCCGGCGGCGCGCGCCTCGTCGAAGATCCGGGTTTCGCGGCGGGGCAATCGCGCGATCAGGCTGCTCCATAGGAAGGGACCGCGCTCGACCACGCATTGCCGGCGGGCGGCATCGGTCTCGACATAGCCCTGCTCGACGTAATGCGCCATCCAATCGTCGGGATAGTTGCGGATAAGCGCCGCCTTTTCGCAATGAGCGTGATTGCGCAACGCACAGTAGAGAAATCGATCAAAACCAAGATCGGCCAGTGCGCGACCGAATAGGTTCGCAACCGCAACCGGGTCCGAGACTTCATTGGTTGCGTGGATGAAATCACCGACCCGCATGCCGCCCTTCCGCGTGATACTTCCGCTGGATCGTTCCCTGCGGGAATTTAACACCGTCGGAAATGAATTGCTACGATGTTTGTGTCGCCTTGAACGCGGCCGTCGCATACTATCGTAACCACAAAAGCGGGAATGGGTCGGAGGGGACTATTTTCGTGTGGAGCAGTCATGGTCAAGCCGAATGCGCGCGGCGGGCGCGGCGCAATTGCTGTGCAGGCGGTCGCGTGTTATTCTTGAATTCGTCGCGTTTCGAGAGGGGCGGGTGATGAATGCCCTGGAGTTTGCCGACGCCAGTAGTGCGGCGCGGAACAAGGGGGAACTGTTCGAAACCTTTTTGAACGCCGTTGGGGCTCATGGCTTCGACCAGGTGGCATTTGGCGCGATCACCGGGCACGAGTCGTTCCAGGCGCGCCATCCCGATCCGATCGTCGAGGTCAATTATCGCCAAGATTGGCTCGACCATTATTTCGCCTGCGGCTACCACGAGGTCGACCCCTGCGTCACCGTGATGCCGACCACCGATCAGATGCTGTTTTGGTCAGACGTCAAGCGGCCAAGCGCCCGTTTTTCGAGAAAGCAACGCCAGCTTTTTCTGGAAAGCGAGGAGGCCGGCATGAATGACGGCTTCACCATCCCCATGCACGCCACCGGCGGCAGAACCTTCATCGTTTCGCTGGCCACCACCGCGCGCGGGCAAGACATCCGGCGCGCCGCCGGTCGCCTGCGACCAATCGCCTTCGAGTTCTTTTTCGCCTACATGGCCCTGCACGGCTGGACCACTCCCGAGGTCAGCTTGAGCGCGCGCGAGCGGGAATGCTTGACGTGGGGCGCGCAGGGCAAGACGAGCTGGGAAATCGGCCAGATCCTCAACGTTTCGGAAAACACCGTGAACTATCATTTCAAGACCGCCATGGGCAGGCTGGGCTGCTCGAACCGCACGGTGGCGGTGGTCAGGGCCGTCCAGTTGGGGCTGATCCGCCCCTGATCGATCGCCACCGCCGTTCCGCGAACGGCGAAGTGTTGTGGTCAGCTTCCTTTGGTGGTACCCTATCTAGCTGCTGGATGGGGCACACCAACCAAGAGGGAGTAGGAATGACCTGGACCTGGACCCCCGAGCACATCGAAATGCTCACGCGACTCTGGAACGACGGACTGTCCACCGCCCAGATCGGAAAAGTGCTGGGCGTCAGCAAGAACGCGGTGGTCGGAAAGGCGCACCGATTGCAGCTCTCCGTGCGCAATTCGCCGATCCAGCGCAAGGAAGGCGCGCAGATCATCGAACTGACGGCCAATTGCTGCCGGTGGCCCGAGGGCCATCCGGGACAACCCGGATTCCGCTTTTGCGGCAAGCAGGCGTTGCCCGGCAAGCCTTACTGCCCGGAGCATGCCGCGCGCGCCTACACGCAGCCGAAGGACCGCAAGTCATCGACCAACGCGGCGTGACCCCGAAGTCTTCGCGGGGTTTCGCGTCGCGTACCGTAGGTGGGAAGGGGAGAGTGGCGGGAGTGACGGGGCTCGAACCCGCGACCTCCGGCGTGACAGGCCGGCGCTCTAACCAACTGAGCTACACCCCCGCAGGGAGGGCGGTCGTATAACAGGGCTATGCGATGTTGGCAAGACCTGTTTTTCCTGATGGCGGGAGGACGGCCATGGCGGAGGTCGTGAATCTGAATCGTTTTCGCAAGGCCAAGGCGCGAACCGAGCGGGAGCGTCAGGCTGCGGAGAACCGCGTCCGCTTCGGCCGCGACAAGGCGGAGCGCAAGGCCCTTGAGCGCGAAGCCCAACGTCAGGCGGACCAGCTTGACGAAAAGAAGCTGGAAGACTGAAGGTTCGCCCAGCCAAA
>JADFZP010000189.1:4753-6694 GCA_015232485.1 Alphaproteobacteria bacterium | reverse complement strand
TTCCCAAGCTTACGACGAGGGTTCGATTCCCTTCACCCGCTCCAACGATTTCAATGGGTTAGCCGTGCGGCGGGGCGGCCTTCTCGACGATGGCCCGGACCTGACCGGCGCGGCGCAGCAGACTCGCCTTTCGCCGCTCCTCCACCCGGCTTTCCTTCACGGCCTCCAGGAACCGCGCCCCCGCGGCCAGGCATTGCTCGAAGGTGTCGGCGACCGCCGTCTTGGAAAGCGCGCAGGACCGCGCGAAGTGGCCCAACGCGGCATCCAGTTGGGGCGGCGCGGTGGCGCGGTCCAGGTCGAGCCCACCCAGGTTGCAGGCGGAGACGATGTCGTGCTCGTCCCACGCCCGCATCGGCGCCGGGTCGTAGACCGGGCTGAGTTCGAGGCCGTCTCGTCGGGTGCCCAGCAGCGCCATGTTCCGGAGATGCAGGTCTCCGTTGCCGATCAGCAGTGCAAGCAGAACCTGCCGGAACAGGGTCGCGGAGGCCTTGGCGCGTTCCCCGGCCACGGGGACGTTGGGGTTCAGGAGGGCGGCCGCCACCATCTCGTAGGGCGCCTGGTCCGCGCTCGCCACCCGGCCGCCCGAGGCCTCGAACAACACCGAAAACAGGGTCTCGATGGGCATGGCCGCCCCGTCGACGCCCATGTCGACGCGTTCGACCACCAGCATGGGGCGGAACTCGGGCGGGTCGAGGGTCCACACGCGGGGTGTGCGCAGGCCGGCCGCGGCGGCGGCCTCGTAGGCCAAGGCCTCGAGTTCGACGATGCCCCCATAGCCGGTCGCCTCGATCTTCACCACGGCCGGGACGCCGGGCCGTTCCGCTTTCGCCCCGCCGCCCAGATCCAGGAACACGCGCCCGGTGCCGGGGTCGAAGCGCGCCAAGGCCTTGGGCATCACGCCGCCCACCGACGGCATGGCCGCCGCGCGTCCGCCGCCGACCATCTCGATGGGAACCATGGCCGAGGAGGCGACGATCGAGCGGAACGCGGCGCCAACCCCGTCGCGGTCGAGCAACAGGTCCGAGGCCGAAGACGGCGTCGCGTACCACCGCTCCGCCCGCTCGTCAGAGGAAAAGACGTCGAGCGCGCCGATGCCGCCCCGGCCGCCGATCAGCAACAGGTCCCATTCCCGCTGGTGTCGATTGGCGGGCTTCCATGCCCGCGCCGCGTAGACGCGCTCGGCCAGGGCCTCGACGATGACGCGCTGGGGGTTCAGGCGGCCGGCGGGGTGATGGGGCGGCGCCAATTCGGCCAGCGCGGGCGGCAACAGGTTGGCGTAGGTCGCGGGGTAGACCACGTCGCGCCGGATCGCCAGATCGTGCATGGCGCTCAGGCCCGGCAGGCGGTCCTTGATGGCTCCGCCGTCATAGGTGACGGAGAGCGCCCCCGCCTCGTTGACCACCAGGGTGGCGAGACGGCGCGGCGCGCCCGTCGCGCGGGTCCACAGAACGGCGGTCAGGTCGGCCACGGCTCACCCCTTGAAGCCCGGAAACCGCGTCGGGTCGAACAAGGGTTGTCCCGCCCGCGCCGCGTCCCGAGGCACCAGCCCGATGCCGAAGCCCAGGACGTTGGCCAGCCGCCACAGCGTGTCGTAGCCGACATCCTGGCGATTGGGCAGCCTGGACAGGGTCTCCTGGCGAATCCCCGCCCGCTCCGCCAGGCCGGACAGTGTCAGCCCCTGGAGCTTGGCTTCGGCCTTGATGGCTTCGAACAGCTCGCGCCGGTCGGCGAGAGAGGGAACCGCGGCGAGAAGGGCGGAGGCGCGCATCTTGACCCACAGGGCAGTTTCATCGGGAAGATAGCAGCAAGATGACCTCGGGGTCAATCGAGAAGGCCCGCAGGATGCGTCGCGCCATGGCGCCGGGCGTCCCAGCGGCTTGAGCCTGGGCGCGCGCCGAGTGGTAGCGAGAGGGGGGTGCTTGCGTCCGCAGGATTCAGGTA
>JADFZP010000189.1:3435-4653 GCA_015232485.1 Alphaproteobacteria bacterium | reverse complement strand
TCTGGCGCCCGAGGGCTGGTTGCGGGACCGCCAGACCGCCTTCGCCGAGATCGGCAAGGACGACGATTTCGGCATTCTGCTCGCCTTCGGCGCCGACTGCATCGGCGCGGTCGGCGTGGTCGATCCCGACGACAGCCATCGCCGCGTCGCCCTGAAGCCGGCGCGCGACCCGCTCGACGCGGCGGCCGTCGCCGTCGAGCGCACCATCAGCGGCGTGCAGGCCAAGGTGCTGTGCGCGCCCAACGGCAAAGGGGGCTTTCGCCCCGCCCGTGCCGGCGAGGCGGCGCCCTTGATCGCCAAGTACCCGCAGCCGCCGCTGTTCGACATGGTCGCCAACGAGGCGACCAGCCTCGAGCTTTGTCGCATCCTGCTCGGGGTTTCGGACGTGGCGGCCGCCGATTTGGCGGTGGTCGAGGGCATCGACGGCGTGGCGCTGGTGGTCGAGCGCTTCGACCGCTCCGGGCCGGAGCGGCGCGACAAGCTGCGTTGCGAGGAATTCGCCCAGGTCGTCGCCCAGCCCCCCGGTCTCGACCTGCGGGGCAAGTACGATGTCGGCTACGACGCCCTGGGCCGGGCGCTCGCCCACTCGTCCGCCCGCCTGCTCGACGCCCGCCGCCTGTTCAAGCGGCTCGCCGCCTATGTCCTGGTCGGCAACGTCGACTGCCACCTCAAGAACTTCAGCCTGGTCGAGACCGCCGAGGGTCTAAGGCTGTCGCCGGCCTACGACGTCCTCAACGGCTACATCTACGGTGACGCCGGATACACTACCCGCTTCGGCCTGACGATCGACGGCCAACGCCGCCAATGGCAAGACTACGACCGCGCCCTGCTGCTCGCCATCGCCGATGAGATCGGACTGCCCCGCAAGGCCGCCGAAGGCGTGCTCAGGGAGTTGGCCGGTCGCGCCGCGGCCTTCGAGCGCCGGCTCGGCCAAGCTCTGCGCCTGGGCGAGGAGAGGGCATGGTCGTACCGCAACGCGGCCCGCGAGGCCTGGGAGAGGATCCATGGATAAGCTGCCTTCCCTCGCGGCGATCGGGGAGCAAGCGGTCAGGCGGCGCAAGGAGGCGGGTTTGTCGCAGAAGGCTCTGGCCGAACTCGCGGGAGTCGGTCACGTGACGGTGATCGCCCTGGAGAAGGGCGAGGGGGCGCTGCGTCTCGAGAACGCCTGGCGCATCCTCGGCGCGTTGGGCATGGCCGAGGAATGACCCGAGGATTCGC
>JADFZP010000189.1:0-3335 GCA_015232485.1 Alphaproteobacteria bacterium | reverse complement strand
TGGGCGGTCGGCCTTGAGGTGGTCGAGAAGGGCGCGCGCGGCCACGGAGTGCTGTTTGCCGTTCGGCCACACCAGGTACCACTGCCGCCGGAGCGGAAAGCCCACGACGTCGAGCTCGGCGACGCCCGAGAAACCCTCCAGGGCATGGCGGGACAGGATGGCCAGGCCCAGACCGCCCATCACCGCCTGCTTTATCGCCTCGTTGCTGCCCAGTTCCATGCGGATGCGGGGCTTCAGCCCGTGTGCGGCGAAAAAGCGTTCCGCGGCCTGCCGCGTGCCCGAGCCAGGCTCGCGCAGAAGGATCGGCTCGGCCGCCACCCGGGCCACGTCGATCTCCCGCTCGGCGCACAGGCGGTGATCGGCCGGCCCGACCACCACCAGCGGGTTCTCGACAAAGGGCAGCGCCACCACGTCCAACTCGGACGGCGGCGCTCCGAAGACGTAGAAATCGTCCAGGTTGGCGCGCAGCCGCTCCAGCGCCCGCTCGCGGTTGACCAGTTCCAGCGCCATGTCGATGCCCGGATGGCGGTTGCAGAACGGGCCCAGCAGGCGGGGCAGGAAATATTCCGCCGTGGTCACCGCCGCCACCCTTAGGCGGCCGGTCTTCATCCCCTTGAGGTCGGCCATCGCCATCTCGAAGCGATCGATGCTGGCGAACACCTCGCCACACAGCACGTGCAGCGCCCGGCCGGCCTCGGTCAGGAAGATCCGCTTGCCGATCTGCTCGAACAGGGGCTGGCCGACCGACTCGCCGATCTTGCGCACCTGCACCGACAGGGTCGGCTGGCTGAGGTGCATCTCCTCGGCGGCGCGGGTAAAGCTGGCGTTGCGCACGATGGCGTCGAACACACGGAGCTGGCGGAAGGTGGCGTGGCGCATGGCATTGATAGCTTGCCGGCTATCGTTTCGATATTAAACATTTATTTTTGTCTAGCATCCGGCGGCTCCATACTCCGCCTACAAACGACAGGGAGGATCCATCGCGATGTCCGCGCTCTACGACCAGACCAATCGGTACGTCAATCTGAAGCTTTCCGAGGCCGAGCTGATCCGGAACGGACGCCACGTCCTGTGCGCCTATCGGATCCGGCCGAAAGCCGGCTACCAGTTCATCTCGGTCGCGGCGCACTTCGCCGCGGAATCCTCGACCGGCACCAATGTCGAGGTGTGCACCACCGACGACTTCACCCGCGGCGTCGACGCCCTGGTCTACGAGGTCGACGAAGCGCGCGAGCTGATGAAGATCGCCTACCCGGTCGAGTTGTTCGACCGCAACATCCGCGACGGCCGCGCCATCATCTCGAACTTCCTGACGCTCACCGTGGGCAACAACCAGGGCATGAGCGACGTCGACTACGCCAAGATGCTCGACTTCTACATGCCGCCCTTCCTGCTCAGGCTGTTCGACGGCCCGTCGATGAACATCGTCGACCTGTGGCGGGTGCTGGGCCGCGACCTCGAGAACGGCGGCATGGTGGTCGGCACGATCATCAAACCCAAGCTGGGCCTGCGCCCCGAGCCCTTCGCCGACGCCTGCTACCGCTTCTGGCTGGGCGGCGACTTCATCAAGAACGACGAGCCCCAGGCCAACCAGACCTTCGCGCCGCTACAAAAGGCCATCCCGCTGATCGTCGACGCGATGAAGCGCGCCCAGGACGAGACCGGCGAGGCCAAGCTGTTCTCGGCCAACATCACCGCCGACGACCCGTGGGAGCTGATCGACCGCGGCGAATACATCCTGCGCCAGTTCGGCGAGTTCGCCGACCATGTCGCCTTCCTGGTCGACGGCTATCTCGCGGGTCCGATGGCGGTGACGCTGTGCCGCCGCCACTTCCCCAACCAGTTCCTGCACTACCACCGCGCCGGCCACGGCATGATCACCTCGAACCAGGCCCTGCGCGGCTACACGTCGCTGGTGCATATGAAGATCTCGCGCTTGCAGGGGGCGTCGGGCATCCACACCGGCACCATGGGCTACGGCAAGATGGAGGGCGAGAAGGGCGACAAGGTCAACGCCTACATGCTTGAGCGCGACGTCGCCGACGGCACCCATTACCGCCAGGAATGGCTGAGCATGAAGGCGACCACGCCGATCATCTCGGGCGGCATGAACGCGCTGCGCCTGCCCGGCTTCTTCGCCAATCTCGGCCACTGCAACATCATCCAGACCTCGGGCGGCGGCGCGCTTGGCCACAAGGACGGCATCACCGCCGGAGCCATCTCGCTGCGTCAGGCCCGCGACGCCTACATGACGGGCGCCGATCTGGTGGATTACGCCAAGGACCACGCCGAGTTGAGGGGCGCCTTCGAGACCTTCGAATGGGATGCCGACTCCCTGTTCCCCGGCTGGCGCGACCGGCTGAAGGTTCACAAATAGGCGGCAAAACCATGCGTCACGACCCGTCCGCCGCCGAGCGGCTCCGCATTCCGTCCCAGCCCTACTACCGCCCGGTGGGGGACGAGGTGGCGCTGTTCGAGGCGGCGTGGTCTCGCCGCCTGCCGATGATGCTGAAAGGCCCAACCGGCTGCGGCAAGACCCGCTTCGTCGAGTACATGGCCTGGAAACTGGGCCGCCCTCTGGTCACGGTGGCCTGCAACGAGGACATGACCGCCTCGGATTTGGTGGGGCGCTTCCTGCTCGACGCCGAGGGGACCCGCTGGCAGGACGGCCCGCTGACCGTGGCCGCCCGCGTCGGGGCCCTCTGTTATCTCGACGAGATCGTCGAGGCGCGACAGGACACGGTGGTGGTGATCCACCCGCTGACCGACCACCGCCGCCTGCTGCCGCTCGACCGCAAGGGCGAGACGTTGGAGGCGCACCCCGACTTCCAGTTGGTGATCTCGTACAACCCCGGCTACCAAAGCCTGATGAAGGACCTGAAGCCGTCGACCAAGCAGCGCTTCGGCGCCATCGACTTCGACCATCCTCCCCCCGAGGCCGAGGCCGAGATCGTCGCCGCCGAGTCCGGGCTCGACGCGGCGCTCTGCCGCCGGCTGGTCGAGGTGGCGCACAAGGGCCGGGCGCTGAAGGGCCACGGCCTCGACGAGGGCATTTCGACCCGCTTGCTGGTCAATGCCGCCGGCCTGATGCGGGCCGGCATCGCCCCCGTCGCCGCCTGCGAGACCACCCTGGTCCGCCCGGTCAGCGACGACGGCGACATCCGCGCGACCCTGATGCACGCCATCCGCCTCGTGTTCGGGTAGGCCGCCATGGACGCCGCCGCCGCCCACCGCCGGCTGGCTTGCGGTTTCGCCCAGGTCGAGGCGGTGCTGGAACCCTGCCTGGCCGCCGCCGAGGCGGCCCAATTGATCTTCTGCGACGTCAGTTCGAACGG
>JADFZP010000188.1 GCA_015232485.1 Alphaproteobacteria bacterium | reverse complement strand
GATTGCCCGCATTGCGGCAAAGCCAGCCGCCATCGCGTGTTGAGCGACCGTGACGAGACGCTGCTCTGGTGCCAGACCTGCTTCCGGGTCCGCGTCGACGGCCCGGCGGAACGTGTCAACGATTATGAGACACCCGTTTTGATAAGTTAGGTTTGGCATTTCTCCGCAGTTGCCGGCGGGTTGATCCACTTATAAATCGCACAACTCTGTCCGAACCAACCCGGCCACCTCTCACCTCTATGGTGATAGAACATTGTGAGGCGACAGTGTTACACTTAGCCTGCCGAGCATATGGCATATCCGTCAGGCAGAGAAAGCCAAACCATGTCTGACTTGGCGCCACCCTTTCAGTTCGAATGGTCAACGGCCGAAGGGTTCGGCAGCGCCGACTTGGCCGAGGGTGACGTGCCCGTGCCACTGCCCAGCGCAATCGGCACGGAGCGCATGGTCGCCCGCCCGTTGGGGCATGGCGCCGGCATTTTTGATCACGGCTTCCGGCTCACCCAGCCGCTGAGCATCACGGGAACGAAACTTGCGGACCAGGGGGTGCTGTTCATTCGAACCGGCCTGACCCGCGATGCCTTGTGCCATCGCCACGGCCTCGGCACCTTCACCGAATCGGTGGGGCAGTACAGCCTGCATCTATGTTGCAGCGTGGGGGCCACCTGCAGGGTGACCTACGCCAATGGCGAGCCGTCCATCGGACTGGCGCCGATCATCACCGAGGACCGGTTGCGCCACATGCTGACCGGCTTCAAGGCGCCCAGACTCATCGAGCGTTTCGTCGAGGGAAACGGCGAGGATTGGGCAGCCCAGCCGCGCTATTCGCCCACCATGCGAAAGCTGGTCGAGGAGATCCGCTCCGCCCCATACGAGGGCGCCATGCTGGAGTTCTACCTGCAAGGCAAGGTGTTCGAAATGCTGGCCGCCGTCTTCTCGGACATCGACGAGGCGACCGAGTCGCGCCGCCCGGTCATTGGCGCCGAACGGGCCAAGATCGCCATGGCCTGCCAGTTGCTTCAGCGCGACCTGTCGAAGCCACCATCTCAGGAGGACCTGGCCGCCAAGATCGGCATGGCGCCCAGGCGACTGGCGACGGCATTCCGGGAGGTCACGGGGGCCTCGATGATCGAATGGCTTCTCGACCGCAAGCTGGAGGAAGCCGGCCGTCTCCTCACCGAAGGCGACATGGCCATCAAGCAGATCGCCTTCCGGCTGGGCTACAGCCATGTGGGAAATTTCACCGCGGCCTTCAGCCGCCGCTTCGGCGTTCCGCCCGCGAACTATCGAAAGACGACCGTCATGAATCACTTCATGATGCGCCAATCCTCCTAAATCATATGCGATTGCGCATAAGCCAGGACGGTTTACCTAGCCATTCCGGTGATGATCAACTCTCCGCGCCGCTTCATGTCGGCGCGGAGAGGAAATGGACGGTAGCTTTCAGCACCTGAACGTCGGGCGCGGCCTGGATATTCTGCTGGCGGATGCCGATGCCGCGTCGGGCTCACCCCATGCGGTGATCCACATTCAAGCCGACGACGCGGAGAACGCAGTCGATATCCGCGACACCGCCGTGGCGATCCGGCTCACCGCCAGCCGCCTGCGGACCTTGCTCGGCAATGTCCCCATGGCCGACGACCTGCTATCCCGGCCCTCGGCGCATGACGGCGTTCATCTGCTCGTTCGCAATTCCGCCATGATCCGCCGCATCGCCCAGGACATCCGCCATACGAGCTACAGCGGCACCTGCCTTAAGTTGTTCCTCCAGGGAAAAGTGGTCGAACTGCTGGTGGAAAGCCTGTCCCAGCCCGAGGCCGACGGCGAACGCTCCCCAGCCTTGGCGATCCGCGACCTGTTGCTGATCGACCCGGTCAACCCCCCGTCCATGACGGAACTGTCGCGCATGCTCGGCTTGCCGCAACGCCGGCTGAGTGCCGCCTTCAAGGAAAGATTCGGCCTCACCGTACCGGCGTGGCTGGCCGACTGGCGCCTGACACGGGGCCATGACCTGGTGGTGGCGGGCTCCATTCCCATGGCCGAGATCGCCGCCTCTCTGGGCTACGCCCACCTGTCCACCTTCACCGCCGCCTTTACCAAACGCTTCGGCGTCCCGCCCACCCGCCTGCGTTCGGGGGGGACCGAGTCATCGCCGTGAGCAATGCCTTTTCGCAGGCGCCCGCCCGACCGTTCGATCTGGATACCTTCAGGGGAATACAATCACCATGACCGCCAAAACTTCCAGCCGACGTGCCCCGCGCCTTCTCGCCGCCGTTTCCATCGTCGCCCTGCTGTCCGCCTGCGCGGTGACGCCGACCCCGTTCACGGCAGAGGAGTTCACCGCCAAGGCCAAGGCGGATCGCGCGGCCATGTTCGCGGGGCAGGAGGTATTGTCCAAGCCGCTCACTCTGTCCGATGCGGTGGCAAGGGTACTGAAATACAATCTGGACAAGCGGTCCAAGATGATGGACGAGGCCCTGGCGTTGGGGCAGCTCGACCTCGACCGCTTCGACCTGCTGCCCAAGCTGACCGCCAATGCCGGCTATACCGAGCGATCCGAGCCCAACGCCACCCTTTCGCGCGACCTCTACACCCAGACCACCAGCACATCGAACCCCAGCTATTCGGCGGATCGGTTCTCGATCACCAGTGACCTGGGGCTGACCTGGAACCTCCTCGATTTCGGCGTGTCGTACTTCACCGCGCATCAGAACGCCGACCGGGCCCTGATCGCCCGGGAAAAGCGGCGCAAGACCGTCAACAATCTGGTGCAGGAGGTTCGCTTCACCTTCTGGCGGGCGGCGGCCGCGCAAGCCTTGAAGGCCAAGGTGACCGAGATCATCGACTCGGCCGAGAAGGTGTTGAAGGATTCGGAAAGGGTCGAAGCCGAGAGGCTGAGGAACCCCACCGAGTCGCTTCGCGTTCAGAAGACCCTGCTGGAAAGCATCCGCCAGCTTGAGGCCATCGATCAGGAACTCACCACGGCCAAGGCCGAACTGGCCGCTTTGATCAGCGTGGCTCCCGGCAGCGGTTTCAAGATCGATGTCCCCGACAATGGCGGCATGTCCATCCCCGCCTGGGACATGACCGTCGAGGCCATGGAAGAGGCCGCGATGATCAACAATCCGGATCTGCGCGAACAGGATTATCAAGGCCGGATCGCCATCGACGACACCCGCAAGGAAATCCTGAAGCTGTTGCCGGGCGTGACGGTCAGTTTCTCGCGCCAATACGATTCCAATTCGTTCCTGACGGATAACCGCTGGAACGACGTTGGCGCCAAGGTCACCTGGAACCTGATCAACGTGCTGTCCGCTCCCGATCGCATCGCCCACTCGGAAAGTGCCGAAAAGGTCGCCGACGCCAAGCGCGTCGCGCTCAGGATGGCGGTTCTGGCTCAGGTCCATGTGGTATCGCATCAGTTCGCCAGCGCCGCCAAGCAGTTCGAGCGCGCCGACAAGCTGTGGGGTATCGAGAAGCGTTTGGCGGCGACATCCGGCAACCAACAGCGCGGCGGCACCGCCAACGACATCGAACGCATCAGCACCGAGACCTCGGCCATCGCCGCGGAACTGCGCCGTTTCCAGACCTATGCCCAGATGCAGTCGGCCTATGGCAAGCTGCAATCGACCATCGGTGCCGATCCGGTACCCGAGCGGGTCGCCTCGCATTCGCTGGAGGGGCTTTCGGGCGCCATCGTGCTGACCATGCCGCCGGTGGAGATCATCGAAAGCGTTCCGCCCACGACAATTGATGAGCCTTCCCTCGCCGCCGCCGAGCCGGAGCGCGACGACCGGGTGCGCGACGGCCTGCTCTGGCTGCGCCGCAACGTCGCATCTTTGTTCGAACGGGACGGCCAGTGATGCCGATCCTCCTGGCGTGGGCCATCGCCGTCCTGTGCCTGCCGTCCTTCGGGGCGCAGGCGCAGGAGTTGGCGATTCCGGTGCAACTGGTGGCGGTCAACTACACCACGCTGTCGGCCGAATTGCCCGCCAAGATCGACCGCATCACCGTGAAGGAGGGCGAACGCTTCAAGGAGGGCCAGCAACTGGTGGCATTCGACTGCGTCATCCAGCGCGCCCTGGTCGATGAGGCCAGCGCGGTGCTGGCGGCGGCCGAAAAGTCCAAGTCGGTGCACAAGCGGCTGCTGGAGCTGAATTCCACCGGCACGCTGGAGGCCGAGAAATCGGGATGGGACGCGGCGGTGGCCCAGGCCAAGCTTAACTCGGCCCGCGCCGTGGCATCGAAATGCGCCATCAACGCGCCGTTCTCCGGCCGGGTGGTGGAGCAGAAGGCCCGCGCCTTCCAATACGTTCAGGTGGGGCAGGCCGTCCTGGAGGTGCTGGACGATTCCCTCCTGAACGCCGAATTCATCGTGCCCTCGGTCGCGGTGAATTCCCTGAAGCCCGGCGCCGCGCTGCGGATCACGGTGGACGAGACCAGGAATACCTACCCGGCAAACATCGCCCGCATCGGCGCCAAGGTCGATGCCGTCAGTCACTCGGTCAAGGTCACCGCCGAGATCAGGGGCGATTTCCCCGAACTGATGGCCGGCATGACCGGCCGCGCCCAGATGACCGCGCCCTGAGCGCCGATCAACGTTGGAGAGCAATGATGGGTAACATCAACCGCAAGCGCCGCCGCACTTCGCTGGGCCTGCTGGCGCTGGAGCCGCGCTGGATGTTCGACGGCGCCGCCATGGCCGATGCCGCCGACGCCGCGCCAGCGCCGGTGGAGGTCCACCCCGCCGATCCCAGCCGAAACGACGGTAAGAGGGAGGTGGTGTTCGTCGATACCTCGGTGGCCGGCTACCAGACCCTGGAGGCGGCGGTCAAGGCGGGCGTGGCGATCGTCGAGATTGACGGCGGCGCAAGCGGCCTCGCCCAGATAGCCAAATGGGCCGAGAGCCATACGGGCTACGACAGCATCTCCATCCTATCCCACGGGGGCAAGGCGTCGGTGCGGATCGGCACCGACACCCTGAGCAATGCCAGTCTGACCAACGCGGCGGTCCAGGCCGAACTGGCCCAGATCGGCCATTCCCTGAAAGCCGACGGCGACCTGCTGCTGTATGGCTGCGACGTGGCCAAGGGCGTGGACGGCCGGCGGTTCATCGATGGTCTGGCCGCCGCCACCGGGGCGGATGTGGCCGCCTCCACCGATACCACCGGCGCGGCGGCGCGTGGCGGCGACTGGACGCTGGAGAAGGCCACCGGAGATATCCGGGCGACGATGATCGATGGTGGAACCTGGGATGGGGATCTGGGGTGGACGGCGGTTGGCAGCGCTTCCGGCATTTCGTCGGGACAAGCCTCGTACCAATCGCTTGTCGTAGCTTCGGATGGCACCCCCTATCTTGCCTTCCAGGATTCGAACGCCTACGGCGTGACGGTCATGAAATATTCCAGCGGGGCGTGGGCAAACGTCGGCAATGCTGGTTTTGCGGGGGGGACCGCCGAACACATTTCCCTTGCCGTGGCATCTGACGGCACGCCCTATGTTGCCTTTATGGACAAGGACTTTATGAGCGCGACCATCAACAGGGCGACCGTGATGAAGTATTCCGGCGGCGCATGGACTGTCGTCGGCAATGCCGGTCTCTCGGCGGGAACAGCCAGCTTCTTGTCGCTTGCCATCGCCGCCGATGGCACACCTTATCTCGCTTACCAGGATGGCTCCCAGGATTCATATAACGCGACTGTAATGAAATATTCCGATGGCGCATGGTCTGCCGTTGGCGCGGAAGGGTTCACGACTGGCCAAGCCGATTATGCGTCCCTCAAATTCGCCCCTGACGGCACGCCCTATCTTGCCTTCCAGGACTACGCCAGCGACATGAGCGTGACGGTGATGAAATATTCCGGTGGTGCTTGGAGCATTGTCGGCGAGGCGGGTCTAACTGCGGCGAACGCTACTTACCAGTCGCTTGCCTTCGCACCAGACGGCACTCCTTATGTCGCCTTCGCGGATGGGGCCAACGGAAATAAAGCGACGGCGATGAAATATTCCGATGGCGCGTGGAGCGTTGTTGGCAGCGCAGGTTTCACGGGGGGGGCAACAAGTTATACGTCGCTTGCATTCAGCCCGGATGGAACGCCCTATGTCGGGTATGCGGATTACGGCAGTTCGTTCATGAACTACTATGCCGGGGTGGAGAAGTATTCCGATGGCGCATGGACGACCGTCGGGGTCGCTCAAATCTCGTTGTGGAAGGCTGATTATGAATCGCTTGCCATTGATTCAAGTGGCAACGTTTATATCGCCTACCAAGATCAAATAAATGGCAGCAAAGCGGCGGTGAAGGTGTTCGCCGCTCCGATTGTCAACACCGCCCCCACCTTCGTCACCCCCACGGACCAAAGCCTTTCACTGCCCCAGGACAGCGCCGCCGTCGATCTGAAGCCCTACCTCCACGCCAATGATGCGGATGCCAGCCAGACCGAGACCTGGAGCCAAAGCGTGGCGCCCAGCCACGGCACCTTGTCGTTCGCCGACGCCACCGCGGCCTCGGGCAGTGCCGACATCACGCCCGGCGGCACCATCACCTATACCCCGACCACCGGCTATTCGGGCACCGACCCCTACACCATCCACGTCAGCGCCGGCCAGGGCGGCACCGCAGCGCTGGTGTTCAACGACCCCGTGACTGTCAACACCGCCCCCACCTTCGTCACCCCCACGGACCAAAGCCTTTCACTGCCC
>JADFZP010000187.1 GCA_015232485.1 Alphaproteobacteria bacterium | reverse complement strand
GGCGAATTGCCCGTACAGTCCCGGTCCCTTGGTGACTCTTGGTGGCCTTGGTGTCTTGGTGGTGAACCTTCTTTCCTTTACCGCGATGCTCACCGCCGCTCGATGACCGTCAGTTCGCTCTCGCGGCCGAGATTGAGCATCAGGCGCGCCCGCTCCTCCAGCATGTCGCGGTCGAGGCTGTCGGGGCGCAAGAGCTGGGTGCGGCGTTCGAGCGTCAGCTTCTGCTCTTCGACGCGGGCCAGGGTGGTTTCGGCCTCGCGGATTTCGTGGCGCAGGCTCCACCAGGCGAGCAGGCCGCGCTCGCCCTGGATCGTGTGGTAGCCGAAATAGACCAGCGCCGCCGCCCCCAGGAAGGGGCCGACGACGTGGCGGGCGCGGCGGCGAATCGCATCGAGGACCATCATGCCCCGATGGAATCACGCCGGAGTCGCGGCCGTCAACAGCCGTGACTGAATAATCGTCAAATAAAATTCAGACCGTTGCAAAAATGACTCAATCGAGAGTCAGTCGTTGCAAGGACTGGTTTTGGCGGGCCGGCGAGCCACAACATCTTGTGGCCCGCCGTCTCCGCCCCGTCTCAGCGACGGCGCAGGGCGCCGCGGCCGGCGTAGCGCGCCGCCGGCCCGAGCAGCTCTTCCAGGCGGATGAGCTGGTTGTACTTGGCCAACCGATCCGAACGCGACAGCGAGCCGGTCTTGATCTGACCGCAGTTGGTGGCGACGGCGAGATCGGCGATGGTCGAATCCTCGGTCTCGCCCGAGCGGTGCGACATCACAGCGGTGTAGCCGGCCTTGTGGGCCATCTCGACGGCTTCCAGGGTCTCGGTCAGCGAGCCGATCTGGTTGACCTTGACCAGGATCGAGTTGGCGCGGCCCTCGCGGATGCCGTCGGCCAGGCGGGCGGGATTGGTGACGAACAGATCGTCGCCGACCAACTGGATCTTCGAGCCCAGGGCGTCGGTCAGCGCCTTCCAGCCGTCCATGTCGTCCTCGGACATGCCGTCCTCGATCGACACGATCGGGAAGCGCGACACCAACCCTTCCCAGTACTTCACCATGCCGGCGGGATCGAGCGTCTTGTTCTCGCCGGCCAGGACGTATTTGCCGTCCTTGAAGAATTCGGTCGAGGCGGCGTCGAGCGCCAGCACGACGTCGTCGCCCGGCTTGTAGCCGGCCGCCTCGACCGCCTTCATCACGAAGTCGAGCGCCTCGTCGGCGCTGGCCAGATTGGGGGCGAATCCACCCTCGTCGCCGACATTGGTGTTGTGGCCGGCGTCCTTCAGCTTCTTCTTCAGCGCGTGGAAGATTTCCGCGCCCATCCGCACGGCGTCGGCCATCGAGGGCGCGCCGACCGGCATGATCATGAATTCCTGGATGTCGATCGGGTTGTCGGCGTGCATGCCGCCATTGATGATGTTCATCATCGGCACCGGCAGCGTCTTGGCGAAGGCGCCGCCGACATAGCGGAACAGCGGCAGCCCGGCCTCCTCGGCCGCCGCCTTGGCGACCGCCAGCGACACGCCCAGGATGGCGTTGGCGCCGAGCCGCGACTTGTTGGGCGTGCCGTCCAGATCGATCATCGTGCGGTCGAGCACCACCTGATCCTCGGCGTCCATGCCGGCCAGGGCGTCCCAGATCTCGCCATTGACCGACTCGACGGCCTTCAGCACGCCCTTGCCGAGATAGCGGTCCTTGTCGCCGTCACGCAGCTCGACCGCCTCGTGCGCGCCGGTCGAGGCGCCCGACGGCACCGCGGCGCGGCCGAAGGCGCCGCTTTCCAAGGCGACGTCGACCTCGACGGTGGGGTTGCCCCGGCTGTCGAGGATTTCGCGAGCGTGTATGTCGGTGATCGCCGTCATCGGAGACTCCTTCAAAGAGAGATTGGGTTGGCCTTGGCCAGCCTGTCGAAATCGCGCAGCACGGCCAGCAGGGCCGGCATGGCGCGCAAGGGGATCATGTTGGGACCGTCGCTCGGCGCCCGGTCGGGATCGGGATGGGTTTCGATGAACAGCCCGGCCACGCCGACCGCCAGCGCGGCGCGCGCCAGGACCGGGGCGAATTCCCGCTGTCCACCCGACGAACTCCCCTGCCCGCCCGGTTGCTGCACCGAATGGGTGGCGTCGAAGATGATCGGGCAGCCGGTGTCGCGCGCCATGATCGGCAGGCCGCGCATGTCGGCGACCAGCGTGTTGTAGCCGAAGCTCGCCCCGCGCTCGGTCAGCATCACGCGGTCGTTGCCCGAGGACAGCGCCTTGGCCGCCACGTTCTTCATGTCCCAGGGGGCGAGGAACTGGCCCTTCTTGATGTTGACCACCGCGCCGGTGGCGGCCGCCGCCAGCAGCAGATCGGTCTGGCGGCACAGGAAGGCGGGGATTTGCAGAACGTCGACCACCGCCGCCACCGGCGCGCATTGCGCCGCCTCGTGGACGTCGGTCAGCACCGGGCAGCCCAGCGTGTCGCGGATTTCGGCGAAGATGGGCAAGGCGCGGTCGATGCCGATGCCGCGCTCGCCGCCCAAGCTGGTGCGATTGGCCTTGTCGAACGAGGCCTTGAAGATCAGGCCGATGCCCAGATCGCGGGTCATCTCGACCAGCGCGCCCGCCACCTCGAAGGCGTGGTCGCGGCTTTCCATCTGGCAAGGCCCGGCGATCAGCGCGAAGGGCAGATCGTTGCCGAAGGTGACCGGGCCGATCCGGACGTGGCGGTTTTGGGTCATGCGCACCTACACGAGGCGGCTCTGGTCGATGGCCGCCTTGATGAACGACGTGAACAACGGATGGGGATCGAACGGCTTCGATTTCAGTTCGGGATGGAACTGCACGCCGACGAACCACGGGTGGTCGGGAATCTCGACGATTTCGGGCAGCACGCCATCGGGCGACAGGCCCGAAAAGACCAGCCCGACCGCCTCGAGACGCTCGCGGTAATGGATGTTGACCTCGTAGCGGTGGCGATGGCGCTCGTTGACGATCGCCGCGCCATAGATTTCGCGCACCATGCTGTCCGGCGTGAGGTGGCAGTCATAGGCGCCCAGCCGCATGGTGCCGCCCATGTCGCCATCCGCTTGGCGGCGCTCGAGCTGATTGCCGCGCAGCCATTCGGTCATCAATCCGACCACCGGCTCGTCGGTCGGGCCGAATTCGGACGAGCTGGCCATGGGCAGGCCGGCCAAGTCGCGGGCCGCCTCGATCACCGCCATCTGCATGCCGAAGCAGATGCCGAAATAGGGCACCTTGCGCTCGCGCGCGAATCGCACCGCCGAGATCTTGCCCATCGCGCCGCGCTCGCCGAAGCCGCCGGGCACCAGGATGGCGTCCATCGGTTCCAGGATATGGACGGCGTCCTCGCGTTCGAACGCCTCGGAGTCGATCCATTTCAGGACGACGCGCACATTGTTGGCGATGCCACCATGGGTCAGCGCCTCGGCCAGCGATTTGTAGCTGTCGAGCAGGCTGGTGTATTTGCCGACCACGCCGATCGTCACCTCGCCCTCGGGGTGGCGGATGCGCTCGACGATGTGGTTCCAGCGCGCCAGATTGGGCATTGGCATGCCGGTCAGGCCGAAATGCTTGCAGACCTGATCGTCCAGGCCCTGCTCGTGATAGCTGACCGGCACCTGATAAATGGTGTCGACGTCGAGCGCCGGAATCACCGCCTCTTCGCGCACATTGCAGAACTGGGCGATCTTGCGCCGCTCGCCGGCCGGGATCGGGCGATCCGAGCGGCACATCAGCATGTCGGGCTGGATGCCGACCGACAGCAATTCCTTGACCGAATGCTGGGTCGGCTTGGTCTTCAACTCGCCGGCCGAGGGGATGTAGGGCAGCAGCGTCAGATGCACGAACATGGTCTGGGCGCGGCCCAGTTCGTTCGCCAACTGCCGGATCGCCTCGAGGAAGGGCAGGCTTTCGATGTCGCCGACCGTGCCGCCGATTTCGCACAGCACGAAATCCTCGTCGGTGACGTCGCTTTTGATGAAGTCCTTGATGGCGTCGGTGACGTGCGGAATCACCTGCACCGTTCCGCCCAGATAATCGCCGCGGCGCTCGCGGGCGATCACCGTCGAATAGATGCGGCCGGTGGTGACGTTGTCCGAGCGGCGCGACGGCACCCCGGTGAAACGCTCGTAATGACCGAGGTCGAGATCGGTCTCGGCGCCATCGTCGGTGACGTAGACCTCGCCATGCTGGGTCGGGCTCATGGTGCCCGGATCGACGTTCAGATAGGGGTCCAGCTTGCGCAGGCGGACCTTGAAGCCGCGGCTTTGCAGCAAAGCGCCCAGGGCGGCGGAGGCGAGCCCCTTGCCAAGGGAGGAGACCACGCCGCCGGTGATGAAAATGAATCGCGCCATGTGCCCACCATGAGAGCGCGGCCAGCCCCTTCGCCGGCGCGCGCTAGTCCCTCTCGAAGCAGAGGCGGCTTGCGCCGCCTCTTTTTGTCACTCTATTGCGCCAGTGGCGCGCTCGGCTTGCCCGGAGCCTGCTCCGGTACCGGAGCGGAATCGGCCGGCGCGGTCTCCACGGCCGGAATCTGGTCGACGATCGATTGCGCCGGCGCGCGATTGTTGGCGAGCAGGCTGAGCACCAGGCTCGACGTGATGAACAAGGCGGCCAGGATCGCCGTGGTGCGGGTCAGCAGATTGCCGGCCGCGCGTCCGGTCATCAGCCCCCCGCCGCTGCCGCCGATGCCGAGGGCGCCGCCCTCGCTGCGCTGCAGCAGGACCACGCCGACCAGGGCGATGGCTATGAACAGATGGACGACGAGAAGGACGTTGATCATGGCTCCACCAATATGGTGCCTCGCCGGGCCATTGGCCAAGCGAGGCAGCTCGGGTCTCGGCGTCTTTTTATGCGCCCGCGTCGTGGATGGCTAGGGGCAACTTTGCGCAATCGCCCAAAAATCGTCGACCTTGAGGCTGGCGCCGCCGATCAGGCCGCCGTCGACATCGTCCATGGCCAGCAATTCCTTGGCGTTCGAGGGCTTCATCGAGCCGCCATACAGCACTTTCAGGGCGCGGGCGCCGTCCGCCCCAAGACGCTTGGCCGCCTCGGCGCGAATCATCGCATGCACTTCGGCGACCTCGGCGTTGGTCGGGGTGCGGCCGGTGCCGATCGCCCAGACCGGCTCGTAGGCGATCACCGTGTTGGCGGCGGTCGCCCCGTCGGGCAGCGAGCCGTGGAACTGGCCGGCCACCACCTCGATGGTGCGGCCGGCGTCGCGCTCGGCCTCGGTCTCGCCGATGCAGATGATGGCGATCAGGCCGGCGGCGTTGGCGGCGGCCGCCTTGGCGTTGACCACCGCGTCGGTCTCGCCGTGATCGGTGCGGCGTTCGGAATGGCCGACGATCACGTAGCGGCAGCCGACATCGCCCAGCATGGCGGCGGCCACGTCGCCGGTATGGGCGCCCGAGGTCTTGGCGTGGCAATCCTGCCCGCCCACCGCGACGGGGCCGCCGGCCACCGCGCGCGCCACGTCGGCGATCAGGGTGAAGGGTGGACACACCAGCATGTCGCAGGCCAGCGCCGAGCCGGCCGCCTTGGCCTTGGCGGCGACTCCCTCGGCCAGCGCGATCCCGTCGGCCCGCAGTCCGTTCATCTTCCAGTTGCCCGCGATCAGCGGCCGTCGGGTTTTCATGGTGGTTTCCTCCGTTTCGGTGTCTTCATTGGCGGAGAGATTTAACACAAGGGGCGCTGGAGTGTCATCTCCCCTCCCCACCCGCCTTCCGCCCTGGACTTTTCCGGGTTGCGGGGCCATTTTGCCGCTTCTATGATGCCCGGCCGCCTTTCAACCAGGTGAAGTCATCCGATGCTCGATTCGCTGCGCAACTCGGCCAAGTCGCCCATCATGAAGGGGCTGCTCATCCTGCTGGCGGTTGGTTTCGCCGGCTGGGGCGTCAACGACGTGGTGACCGCCACCGCCTCGCGCTCGCCGGCCATCCAGGTGGGCGACATCGAGGTGGCCCCCGAGCGGGTCGCCGAAGACTACCAGCGCGAACTGCGCCGCTTGCAGGAGATGTTCGGCGGCGGGATCACCGACGAGCAGGCGCGCCAGATGGGCGTGCTCGACCGCACCATTCAGCAGATCGTCAGCCGGGCGCTGCTCGATCAGGCGGCGCAGGATCTGGGCATGGTGGCGGACATGGATTCGCTGCGCCGCGAGATCGCCACCAATCCCGCCTTCCACAACGCCCAGGGCAAGTTCGACGCCGACGCGTTCCGCACCGCCCTGTCGCGGGCCGGTTACAGCGAAGGCGGCTTCCTGTCGATCGCCCGGCTCGACATGGTGCGCAGCCAGATCGCCAGCGCGGTGACCGGCGGCGTCGCGGCGCCGGCCGCCCTGATCGCGCCGCTGCACCGCTATCACGGCGAGCGCCGGGTGGCCGAGACGGTGCTGTTCGAGACCGAGCGCATGGCCGCGCCCAAGGCGCCCGACGACGCCGCCCTGGCCGAATTCCACAAGACCAATTCCGCCCGCTTCATGGCGCCCGAATACCGTACGGTGTCGGTTCTGACCGTCCGCCCCGGCGATGTCGCCGGCCATGTGACGGTCACCGATCAGATGATCGCCGAGGCCTACGAACAGCGTCTGGACGAATTCGTCGAGGGCGAGCGGCGCAATGTGCGCCAGATCCTGTTCGACGACGAGGCGGCGGCCCGTGCCGCCGCGCAGGCGGCGCGCGGCGGCGCGAGCTTCGACGAGGTCGCCAAGGCGGCGGCGCG
>JADFZP010000186.1 GCA_015232485.1 Alphaproteobacteria bacterium | reverse complement strand
GGCGACGCGGGCGCGCACGCCGCGGCGGCGCGAGATCGCCGACAGGGCGGCCGGGGCCGGGCTGCTTTCGATGATTTCAAGCAGATCGTCGTCGGTCAGCACCGGCGAGTTTTCCAGCACCGGGGTCGAGACCACCACCTCGACGTCGGCGGCCAGCCGGCGGATCACCTCGGGCGGCGCGTCGGCCACGTCCTTCAGCGTTTCCGAAATGATCTGGCGCACCCGCACGATCTGGTCGCGCGCCAACAGGACCAGCGCCTCGTAGGTCATCCGGCGCAGGCGGTCCTGCTCGTCGGCGCTGAGATCGGGGGCCAGCCGGGCGACCTTGCCGGCCAGCACCTTGCGCACCTCGTCGTCGGCGTCGGCCGCCAGCAGAAGATCGGCCTGCGGCGGCGTCGAGCGGTTCGAGGCGATCTCGTGGCGCACCTCGGGCGACGGATCGCCGGCCAGATAGTAAAGGATTTCCGGCCGCACATCCTCGCGCGCCGCCAGGGTGCGGCGCACCTTGGGGTCGGGATGGTGGGCCAGTTCGCGGGCCTCCTCATAGCTGAGCGAGGCGCTCGACGCCTCGGCGCTCATGCCCAGAAGGCGGCGCAGCAGGTTATTCATCGCCGCCCGCCCCCTCGCCCGTCGCCGGCGGCGCCAGAAGCCACGCGGCCTTGCCGCCGCGCTTGACCTCGTACATCGCGTGATCGGCCCGCGCCAGCAGCTCCTGAAGGCTTTCCGGCCGCTCGGGATCGTGGACCGCGACGCCCAGCGAGAGGTGCAGCGGCGCGTCGGCGCTGCCCGACCAGCAGGCCAATTCCTCGCCCGCCGCCACCAGCGAGGTGCTGCGCCGGATCGCCACCACCTGGTCGGCGCCCTCGAGCCACAGGGCGAATTCGTCGCCGCCCAGCCGGGCCACCAGATCGGAGGGCCGGGTGTGCGACAGCAGCAGGTCGCGCACCGCCAGCAGCGCCTCGTCGCCCTTTTGATGGCCGTGGGCGTCGTTGACCAGCTTGAAGTTGTCGAGATCGACATAGATCAGCGCCGCCGAGCGCCGTTCGCGGGTCAGGCGCAGATAGCGGCGCCCCAACTCCTCGAAAAAGGCGCGCCGGTTGAACAGGCCGGTCAGCGCGTCGGTGCGCGACAGGGTCAGGATGCGCTCGTGATTGGTGATCTGCTCGTTGGCGATGCCGATCTGATTGGCGACGTCGTCGATCAGCAGGCGGTCGTCGTCGCTCCAGGGCAGCGCCTCGGCGTCGCGCCACAGGCAGACGGCGCCGTTGACCGCGTGGCGATAGCGGCTGACCGTGGCCAGCCCCAGCCGCGTTTCGTGATGATCGGCCGCGACCAACGCCTGCATGACCGGCGCCGCGTCGCCGCAGGCGCCGAATTCGGCGGCCAGCGTATGGCCGCCGGCGCGGCCCTCCATGCGGAAGATCTGGCAACCGCTGGCCCCCAGGGCGCGGGCCGTCGCCTCGGCGGCGGCCTTCAGCATGTCGGACGGATCGACCACGTCGCGGATGGTGCGCACGATGTAGTTCAGCAGCCGCTCGCGGTTGTTGGCCCGCCCCAAGGCCGCGTCGCGCGCCCGTTCCAGGGTGACGTCGCGGCACACGCCGCGCGAGCCGCGCCGTTCGCCATCCTTGCCAAGCAGCGGCGCCGCGCTGGCCAGCAGGCAGGCCACCTCGCCATTGGCGCGGCGCATCCACACCTCGGTGCCGTCGACCGGGTGCGAGCAGCCGAACGGCGAGGGCTGCGGTTCGACCCCGTTCTGCCGCCCGACCAGGAATTCATCGGGCGCGTGTCCGACCAGCCGGTCGGCGCCATAGCCCAGCGCGCCGCGCGGCGAGACGAACACGAAGCGCCCGTCCTTGCCGACCTCCCAGGCGAAGTCGCTGGAGATCTGGACAAGGTCCTTGTAGCGCTGGCGCGACTCGACCAGGGCGGCGCGCAGATTGGCTTCCAGGGTGAGGTCGCGGCCAAGCGCCAGGACGCGGCGATCGGCCAGCGGCAGCAGGGTCACTTCCAGGATTTGCGAGCCGTTGTCGGCCGGCAGGACCAGCGACTCGACCGTGGCGACGCCCTCGTCCCCGACCTCGGCGGCCAGCGCCAGGATGTCGGGAGCCAGCCCGCCCTCGATCGCCTCGCGCAGGCGAAGGGCGCGTGGATTGGCCGCCTGGACGCGGCCATCGGCCAGGATCAGCGCCGGATCGGGATGCGTGTCGAGCAGACCGGAGGCCAGAGTCAGAGGGCCGCCGCAGTCCGCGTCATCGTCGCGTCGCTCGATCGACCCCTCCATGCTCCAGCCCATCCTTATTCCCGGCCAGTTCCGCTCAATAGCATACCAACCGCGCGCAAACGATCAGAAACTATGCAATCACGCCCTTGCCTTTCATGGCCGGGCCGCGTACCTGATGTGACCATGGCACCAAGCGAGAATAGCACCGAATCGAGCCTGGGCGGAACCGACCACGTCGAGGCCTGGGTGTTCGACTTGGACAACACCCTGTATCCCGCGTCATGTACGCTTTTCCCGCAAATCGACGTGCGGATGCGCGCCTTCATCGCCGAGCGTCTTGGCCTGCCTTTGGACGAGGCCTTCCGCCTGCAAAAGCGCTATTATCGCGAATATGGCACGACCTTGCGCGGGCTGATGCTGGTGCACGGCGTCGAGCCGACCGCCTTTCTGGACTATGTCCACGAGATCGACTGCTCGGTGCTGACGCCTTGCGGCCGGCTCGACGCGGCGCTGGGCCGCCTGCCGGGGCGCAAGATGGTGTTCACCAACGGCTCGGAGCGGCACGCGGTCAACGTGCTGGGCCGGCTGGGCATCGCGCGCCACTTCGACGGCATCTTCGACATCGGCGCCGCCGACTACATCCCCAAGCCGCAGCCCGCCACCTATGACCTGATGGCGCGCCGCCACGGCGTCGACCCGCGCCGCGCCGCCATGTTCGAAGACATTCACGCCAATCTGCGCCCGGCCGCCGCGATCGGCATGACCACGGTGTGGGTCAACGACCCCCATGCCGAATGGGGCCTGCCGACCCCTGGCGAGGATATGAGTCACGTCCATCACGAGACCGCCGATCTGGCGGGGTGGCTGGACGCCCGCCATCCGGCGGTTTATTGTCCGTCAAACGAATAGCCGCGAGAAGCCACATGACCGTCGAAGCCCTGCGCAACACCGTCGACCAGGCCTGGGAAGACCGCCAGTCGATCAGCCCCGCGACCACCGGAGCGGTGCGCGACGCCGTCGAGGCGGCGCTCAACCTGCTCGACGCCGGCACGGTTCGGGTCGCCGAGAAGATCGACGGCGCTTGGCGCACCAATCAGTGGCTGAAAAAGGCGGTGCTGCTGTCCTTCCGGCTGAACGATTCGAAGCTGATCGCCGGCGGGCCGGACGGCTCGTTCTGGTATGACAAGGTGGTGTCCAAATTCGCCGGATGGGACGAGGCGCGCTTTCGCGCTTCGGGCATTCGCGCGGTGCCCGACTGCGTGGTGCGCCGCTCGGCCTATATCGCGCCCGGCGTGGTCTTGATGCCCAGCTTCGTCAATGTCGGCGCGCGGGTGGAAAGCGGCAGCATGGTCGACGGCTGGTCGACGGTCGGCTCGTGCGCCCAGATCGGCCGCAACGTCCACATCTCGGGCGGCGCCGGGATCGGCGGCGTGCTGGAACCCTTGCAGGCCGGCCCGGTGATCATCGAGGACGACTGCTTCATCGGCGCCCGCGCCGAAGTGGCCGAGGGCGTGATCGTCGAGCAGGGCTCGGTGCTGGGCATGGGCGTGTTCATCAGCGGCTCGACCAAGGTGGTCGACCGCGCCACCGGCGAGATTTATTACGGCCGCGTTCCGCCCTGGTCGGTGGTGGTGTCGGGCTCGATGCCCGGCAAGCCGTTCCCCGACGGCTCGCCCGGCCCCGGCCTGTACTGCGCCGTGATCGTCAAGCGGGTCGACGAGAAGACCCGCGCCAAGGTCTCCATCAACGAGCTGCTGCGCGATTGAACGCCAACCACGACCCGCTCCCGCTCGCCCGTGACCTGATCCGCCGCAAAAGCGTCACCCCCGACGACGACGGCGCCCAGGATGTGCTGGCGCGCGCCCTGGGCGAACTGGGCTTCGCCTGCCGGCCGATGCCGTTCGGGGGCATCGCCAATCTGTACGCCCGGCTGGGTTCGGACGGGCCCAATTTCTGCTTCGCCGGACACACCGACGTGGTGCCGACCGGCGGAACCTGGACGGTCGATCCGTTCGGGGCCGAGGTGATCGACGGATACCTCTACGGCCGCGGCGCGGTCGACATGAAGGGCGCCATCGCCTGCTTCGTCGCGGCGGTGGCCCGCCGCTTGGGCGAAGCCGGCCCGCCCCCCGGCTCGATCAGCCTGCTGATCACCGGCGACGAGGAGGGTCCGGCGATCCACGGCACCCGCGCCGTGCTCGACCGTCTGGCCGAGGAGGGCGAACGCATCGACGCTTGCCTGGTCGGCGAGCCGACCAGCCCCAACCGCATCGGCGAGGCGATGAAGATCGGCCGGCGCGGCAGCCTGAACGCCCGGCTGCGGGTGCTGGGCGCCCAGGGCCACGTCGCCTATCCGCATCGCGCCGACAACCCGATCCCCCGCCTGCTGCGCGTCTTGAACGCGCTGACCGAGGCGCCGCTCGACCAGGGCAGCGCCCATTTCCAGGCGTCGAATCTCGAAGTGACGACCATCGACGTGGGCAATCCCGCCGTCAACGTGATCCCCGCCGAGGCCACGGCCGGCTTCAACATCCGCTTCAACGACCTGCATTCGGGCGCCTCGCTGACCGAATGGATTCGCGGACTTTGCGACGCGCTGGGCGGCGCCCATGAAGTCGCCATCGAGGTCTCGGGCGAATCCTTCCTCACCCCGATCGGCCGCTTGAGCGAGGCGGTCGCCGAGGCCTGCCGCGAGGTCACCGGACTTGTGCCGGCCGCCGACACCGGCGGCGGCACCTCGGACGCGCGCTTTATCCGCAAGGCATGCCCGGTCTTGGAATTCGGGCTGGTCGGCCAGACCATGCACAAGATCGACGAGCGGGTCGCCGTCGCCGACCTCGAGACCCTGACCCGCATCTATGAAGGCGTGCTGCGCCGCGCGTTCGACCGGCCATGGTGACCCTGCGCGATCTGCTGGCCGCGATTTACGGGGCGCTCCGCCTGGCCCGGCTGGACCCCTCGGGGCTGGCCTTCTTCGACAACACCGAGGAAAGCTTCTGGCGCTCGTTCTGGGCCGCCGTGGTGGTGGCGCCCGGCTACATCCTGATCCTGGGCCTGCATCTGATCCGCCAGCCCGAGGACGATCCGTTCCGGTATCTGGCGGTGCAGTCCATCGCCTATGTGATCGGCTGGGTCGCCTTTCCCCTGGCGATGGTCCACATCAGCCGCCTGCTCGACCGCGAGGACAAGCTGTTCCGCTACATCGCGGCCTACAACTGGTTCCATCTGGTGCGCACCGCCATCCTGGTGCCGCTCGCCCTCTTGAGCGCCACCGCCGTCCCCGAAGGCGCCCTGGCCTTCCTGTCGCTGATCGTTCTGGCCGCGCTGCTGATGTACGACTGGTTCATCGCCAGCCGCGCCCTGGAAATCGACATGATGTTCGCCAGCGGGCTGGTGTTCATCGACCTGTTCTTAGGCTTCATGATCGACGGCGTGGCGCGGTCGTTGGGTTAGGGGGCGGGCCGGAACATCCCCAGGCCGTAGTGGCAGGCGAAGCCGAAGGCCATCGGACCTGAAACCTGTTCGTCGAAGGTCAGCCTCCAAAAGCTGCCGCGCGTGTCGGGCTGGGTCAGTCCGCCCTTCGACCGCCAACGCCTGAACGCCACGGTCTTTGTGGCGCGTTTGGCGATCTCGACGTGGTCGAGTCGCTCGACATGGCAGGGCGCCGGAAATCCACGATCCGCCAGTTCGCGGCGCAACTGCTCCTCGGGGCCGAGACGCGCCTTGGCGTGCAGGGGATGGAGATAGGGGGTCACCGATTCCCATACCTGGGCGGCGGCCAAGGTCTCGCGTCCGCCGCATCGTTCCAGCACGACCCGCCATGTGCCGAAATCCCCGCCCCACGTCTCGCGAACCGCCGTGCAGGCGGCGACGGTGGAAGGCGAGAACCCCGCCTCGGCATGCACGGTGACGTGGTCGATATGGCCATCGTCGTCGGCGTCTTCGGGCAGGAAGAAGGCGTGTTGATGGCTGCCGGGCGCGTCATGGCCGGAAATCTGCCACGAAACGCCCGCCCGGCGCCCCTCGTGGCTCATCAGGGTCTCTTTCATCAGCTCGGCGATGCGAACCGCGTCGGTCAGCAACGGTAGTGGCTTGCCGGCCAGGACGAAGCGAAGCGTGGTGATCTTCGGCCCGGCCACGGTGCCCGCCGCTTGGCGGCGCACGGGGGGCGGCGACCGCCGATAGACCACGAAGTGCGCCGCCGGCGGCAGGCTGAAGCCTTCCTTGCGCCAATCGGCGGTGTCGGGCCGCATCGCGTCGAGAAGCGAGCGGCCCAGCACTGCCATTCGCGCCGTTCGTTTGGCGCGCGTCAGGCGTTCGGCCTGGGGCACGAGGGCGTCGCGCACCTCGGCCCAACGGTCGGGCGTCAGCGGCGCCAGCAGGCGCAGGCCATCCCCGCCGCCCTCGGACTCGGCGACCGGCACGCAGTTCATCCGACCAGGATCGTCATAGGCGCACGAGGCCTCGACCCAGCTTTCGGCGCGCCCGAGATAG
>JADFZP010000185.1:5145-6742 GCA_015232485.1 Alphaproteobacteria bacterium | reverse complement strand
CACCGCGAGGAGTTCAGGCCCTTCTGCCCGACGATCCTGGCCGAGCACGCGGCGAACTGGCTGGTCGCCACAAGGCCCTTCTGCCAAGCGAGCCGGGCCATGCTGGCCACCTACCCCGTCCGGCGCGAGAAGTGGCCCGAGGTCCCGTCCATTCTGCACCTGGACGGGTCGGCCCGCGTGCAGATCCTAAAACGCGAAGACAACCCTCTCTTTCATGATCTTATCGAGGCCTTTCGTCGGCGAACGGGGGTGCCCTTGGTGCTCAACACCTCGTTCAACGACCGCGAGCCCATCGTCTGCACGCCCGCCGACGCCTGCGCCTGCTATCTGAAGACCCGCTTCGAGGCGATGATCCTCGGCCCCTATCTGGTACGCGGACCCAAGCCCTGGGAGCGGGATCCGGCCTTGACGGCGTTCGAACTCGAGGCGCGCCGCTTCGACAGCGTCGGCCCCGCATGAACCACAGCCGGACCAGAAAAAAGCCGACCCGTGGCAAAACGACCCGCGCGCCCGTGTTCATCTCCTACGCCCACGAGGACGCGGAGAAGGTGAGCCGGCTGTGCGAGGCCCTGCGGAAGAGGGGGGTGACATACTTCCGCGATGCGGAAAACCTGCTGCCCGCAAAGCTTTGGGACAAACCGCTTTTCGAGGCGATCCTTGATTCCAGCAATTTTCTCGCCTGCCACTCCAAGGCGACCTGCTCCAAGACGGAAGGTGTCCAGAAGAACGAGATCAGGGTGGCGAGGGAGGAAATCGCACGCAAAGGGGACGGATGGTTCATCCCCGTCTTTCTCGAAGATTGCGAGTCGGACGAGCGTCGTACGGCGGTGCGCCTGTACAAGGACTGGGAGGAGGGAATTGAAACCCTGGTGGGACTTATGGATGCCCAGGGGGCTTCGCCTGCGGTTTCGGAGAAGAAGCGGCTAGAGATCTGGGGCGACAAGGAAGCGGAACGCCTTCGCACCGAAATGCCGCAACCCTATCGGGATTTGGTCCGTAAGACTCTGCAACGCACCTCTCCGAACGATTTCGTGGAGAATATTCAGGATTATATCTGGGCATTCAAGTCTCTGGCGGCCCTCACCTTCAGTACCGGGTTGGCTCTGATAGACGCCTACCAGATCGATCGAAAAGTCGTGAAGCCAGACTTCGAACCGCTGCTGGGTCGGATCGTCAAAGACGATAGATGCGTCGATGTCTCTGACGTGGATAAATATTATCAGCTTGTGACGCAGGTCATTCCTGAATACGTCGAGCCCTATGTGGGCGACATGGATGATGACGTGTTGCGTAGAATGCATGATTTAGTAGCGGACAGCGGAATGACTGTCGACGTGCAGCAGAGAATAAAGAAGTTCAGATCGGCCAATCCCGTCACGGCAGCTTCGTACAGCGGTGTCGTGAACGAGTTCTTTCAAGACGTACAGGTTCTATTCGGCTACTGGCGCAATCTCAGGCTTGCAGCCATCGACACCCAGGGGAGGTTGCGCATTGACGGCGACTGCGCCGAGACGATCCGGATCGCCTCCGAAACCGTGACGGCGGCCCGCGACGTGATGCGCGCGCTGAACCTGGTCGACAGCGGCTATCAATTCGC
>JADFZP010000185.1:0-5135 GCA_015232485.1 Alphaproteobacteria bacterium | reverse complement strand
ACGAAGGCAGGGTGTGGCCGCTGACCCCTTACGTCGTGTGCGAACCGAAGGGGTCGAACGAAGCTGGCGAGACCTGTCATCACGTCTACCGGCCGCTGGAACTCATGCGGCACAAGACGGGCGAGGTCGGCGCGGCTTTCACCAGTCATCTGGAGAAGAACGAGACCAGCGAATATAGGTTCTGGAACTTCTGGGACACCGAAGGATGGAAAAAGGAGATTCCGCAGGCGGTCCGAGTGAGGCCTGAGGACTGTGAAAACATTCGGCGCTATCGGGACAGGGCGATAGAGAACGTCGAGTTTCCGTTCAATGGGTCGACTTATCTGCCGGTATTGAACGGCCCCTCACCGGCCTTTCTGGACTGCCTCGGAACCTGCGCGACGATCAAGGTCGCTGCGGCTCCCGATGGTCCCTGTTTCGTCGCCAAGGTGTTGCGGCCCTCCAATTCTGACGAGGAGCCCGAATCCTTTGTCCGGGAACGGCGCTGTCTGGAGGAATGGTCTCCCAAGGTTCCCGGACTGATTTCCTTTCGTGGACATGGACGAACCAAAGGCAACCAAACTGCTTGGAGCGATCGTCCGTTTTTCCTGATGCCTTACGTGGCGAAGACGCTCAGGGACACGGTTCACGAGGTCAGGGAAGATCGCAAGCATGCTCTCGATCCCGCGAAAGGTGGCGGTTCGGTTTCACAGACACGGTTCTCTCTTCTCAAGTGTCTGGCTCGCTCCTTGTACATGACCGAACGCGTCGCGGCGGCTCTGGTCGAAATCTACGAAAAAACTCGGCTTGAGGTGCGCGGACGTCAGGTTCACTTCCTGCACCGGGATATTCGGCCAGAGAACATCCTCGATGCCGAGGGTGGCGTGATCCACCTTTGCGATTTGAGCGCGGCCTATTTTCCCGCCCCCGATCAGCCGGTGGCCTTTGTCGATGAGGCCTTCGAAAGCCGATGCCACGACCACAGTCGCCTGTCGCGCCACTATTGCGCACCGGAAGTCTGGCAGGCGCCTTGCACGTTCAGTTACAAGGCCGACGTTTTCTCTCTCGGTCTGGTGCTCGACGAATTGCTTCACGGACAGATGCGCGACGTACAGAAGATCGTCTTCGGACGGGCCGGAACATCCGATTACCCCAGCCTCTATACGCCACCGGAAGACGCGGTGACTCGTGAACTGTTGGCCGACTTGAAAAGCTTCGCCGACGGCCAAGGCGCCGCTTTCGATTTGCGGGAGTTGGTCGACAACGCCACCAAGGGCCAGAGCGACCGCTACGACATGGAGTCGTTTCTCGCGGCCGTGGCTCGACACGGCCGTATCGTGCGCCGGTTCACCGCCGAGAAGTGCCGCGAGGAAATCAAAGCGGCGCTGAACAGTGACGAGTTGGAAACTCTCACGCGTGCCATCGGGACCGCGGCGGCCGCCTTCGGCAGGACGGTGGAGTTTCCGTTGCGACTGCGGATGGTCCGTTGCGAAGCGTGTTTCGACTGCGACAAGAAGGCTTATGTCGTGGACATTTCCGCCCAGCAACTGCCCTGCGCTCAACCCGTACTGGAACTGCTCAGCCGTCTGGAGACAATTCGTCCGAGAATGGGGTTGCTGGACGAGGCGCAGCACCTCGCCGTGTCCGAGGCCGAGGCACGCGAATTTCTCGGGGTGGTCAGCGCGGCTCTCGAAGCCTGTCCCGGCTTGATCGAACTTTCTCCGCTCGTTTGCGCCGAGGGGCAGGCTTACCAGCCGCACGACGACTTCCACGAAGGCGCCAAGAACTGGATGGATCTCGGAGGGGCCGGTGAAATCAATGTAGAGGCTCCGCCGCCCGAGCCCTTCACCGCCGACTGTCCGCCATCGCCTGGGCCGGTCGGGCCGCCACCTAGCGGCCTGCCGGAGCGGGTTCTCCATTTTCTGGTCACCGGACACGATCCCGCGGGTCACGATGGCCCACACCAATCGCTTCGAGGGAACGCATGAACGAGATCACCAAACCGGGCCTCGGCGCGGGCGCCGAGATCGACAGGCTTTTGAGCTACATCGCCGGCATTCAAGGCGAACTGCTCCAGCAGTTGAACGAAGGCGGGTTCGTGGACGACTTTGTGAAGGGGACCGAGGGAGCCTTCATGCATCTCGCCTTCGGGGCGGAAGCCGTCGTCATTCCCGTGGGGATATTTCATCATCTCGCCACTGAACTGTCGGTCAAGGCGGGCTTCGAGGGGATCAAGCGGAAGCTTGAGGACGACCCCCGCATGAGCCGCTTTTCGGTGGCGAGAATCCGCAACTCGGAACTGGCCGAGAGTTTTCGGCTGCTCTTTTCCGAGGTCTACGAAAAGCTTCTCGACAAGATCACGGACATCGAGAACGCGAACCCGGCTCCCTATGGTGATCGCCTGGTGCTGGATATCGAGTCCTGGCTTCTCTCGGCCATGGTCGACCTTGATGATGTCTACTTTCTTCGGCCGCAGGTCATCGACAAGTCCATCGCGAGAGAGCAGGTGGAACATCACAAAAACTTCGTCAGAGAACTCAGCGCCCGGCTTGAGACGCTCCTGCAAGTTCAGACCTATAATTTTCCGGACGGACGAAATCGAAGGGGGTGGTACGCGAGCATCCCCGTGATGAAGGCCTTCAGGGACTATCTGGATGGTCAGGGGGTCCAGGTTGCCAGGAAAGCGCTCAAGTCGCTCCCGGCGGCCTATGACAACGGCTGGAAGGAGGTTCTCGCCACGGTTCTGGACCATCCCAACGTCGTCGAGACCACACTGGTCTCGACACGGGCGATGATCGCTTTTCTAAGCGTGGCGAAGGGGGTCTACCAAAACCGGCCGCAAAGCTTGGCGGATGATGCGGCCGGAGAGGTCGTCGGGTTGATCGACAAGGTGGAAAAGGCACTGTTCCGAGACGACGTATTCGCCAACTTCGTCCTTCAACGCTTGGCGTCTCTCGACGCGTCCGGCCGGATCGCGACCGAGGAGTACGATGCGACGATCCATCTTTTCGGTATCCTCTCCTTCGTCTTGCCGCGAGGCTATTTCTGCGACGACGATGAAATCGAGACTCTCAGGAAAAGGCTTCACGCCTCGGGCTTCACCGATAGGGCGTCCGCCATCGAGCGCATGATCGGCGTTCTCGACGGCCCCTTCGGAGACGAATTGAAGAAGCTCAAGGGCGAGTTCGACAACGAAACCTACTTCGTCGCCTCGGCCAAGTTGGAGATTCTTCTGAACGAGGATCTGACGCCACGATCCTATGGCGCCGCCGAAGCGCGGGAGGAGGCGCTTCCCGCTTCGGAGCGGTTCCCGTACATCCTCGCCCTGCCGCTGATGGTCAAGGCCCTGGCGCAGCTTCTGTTCGAGGAGCGGTTGCGCCTATTGACAGCAAGCCTGCCGGATGATTGGCCCTCGATCGCCTGGCCCGACTGGGTGCCGAAGCTTGAGCGGCAGTGTGGCGAAATGGCCGATGTGATGGTCAAGAAATTTTTGAAGCCGTCCCGCATGCTCGAGGGGGCGCAGGGCTATGCCGGCCATTGGCGGCAGGACCGTGACCTTAGCGTCACCGCCGCGGTCTGCGACTCGCTGAGCATCTGGTGCGGTGCGATGATGATGAAGGCGGCGGTGGACGGCGATTACACCGAAGATCGCGATCTTCCGGCGGTACAGCCGTCTGAGGATCAGCAGGTCTGCCTACGATTTTTCGAGATGCTGAAGCGATACACTCAGGGCGCCGTCGAAAGTCAAGGACGCCCCAACCTCGATGTTCACGCCACTGTTCTCGACTGGCTGAGCCTAGTCCATCAGGTGACCCGGCACTGCTTTCCCGGTGCCGATCCCAACTATATCCAGACGCACTCCGCGTTCGTGGACGTGAAGATGGGCTTCGCCGAAGTGGTGCAGACCGTCGCGCTGATCCAGAACCTGCACAGGTGCTATCCGAACGAGGACCGACTGGCAATCACGACCGAAGTTGTCGAGCACATGAACGACCTGCTCGGCCGAAGCAACGGCAAGGTGCAACCCAGCGCGAGTCTCCGTCATCTCATCCGCGACATGCGGCAGAAATACCCGAACGCCTTCCAGTGGGAAGCCGACAGCGAGCAGACGTGAGATGACCAACACCAGGAAGGGGGAACGCGCGAGCATGGCCGGCAAGACCACTCGGGGTACAATTCCCATCGTCAATATCGTCTGTTACTCGTACAAGGGGGGATCGGGCCGCTCGACGGCGACCGTGAACATAGCCTTTGAGCTCGCACGCCAGGGAAAGCTGGTGGCCTGTCTCGACATGGATATCGGCGCTCCCGGACTGCACATGATCATGGGCGATTGGAACACGGACGCTAAGCACAAGATCGAGCGGAATGCGGGTGAAGTCGGTCACCAGTGCTTCCTCAACGAGGCGGCCCCCGGTTCCGAGGCTTTCGAGCGGCTCGAACCCGCGATGCTCGACGTCAGAAAGTGCGTTCCAACGGCCCTCGAGGGGATCGGCGGCGGAGATTTGGCGTGCGCCGAGGGGGCGCTGCAATTCCTGTTCAGCTCGACCCGACAGAGGACGCTGCACGATCTCGCCAAGGACCAGGGCGAGGTGCGGCGATTCGTCGAGAAATACAGCCTGCTGCAAGAAATGCTGGCCGCAGCGGTCGGTGGTCGCAAGGACCGGGAAGTCTACCTGCTGGTCGACGCGCCCAACGGCATCACTCCCGTCAGCCTTCCCTTGCTTCAAAGGGCCGACCTTGTGCTGATGTTTTATCGCCACAGCCTGCAGCACGTCGAAGGCACCATCGATGCCGGCCGCAAGTTGATCCACTATTTGACCGACGAGAGGGACCGGCGCTACCTCAAGGTTCTTCTGGTCGGCTCTTGCGTTCCCGAACCGCTCATCGAGACGCTTCTTGCGGCTCGAGAACAGGTCACCGATGGTTATGCGCGGGACATGCTCGACCGATTTGTCAAAATTCGCGACAGTCTCACCTCCTTTCAGAACCGCTACCACGGTGCGATTAGAAAGCTGAGTGAGGACATTGTCGAAGACCAGATTCTGAAAGTGCTCGAGCAGCCTCTGACCGCGCAACTGGCCGACGACCTGCCCGGTTTCGCGGAGCGTGTCAACGCGAATGAGACACTGACACCATCGAATTAGGCAGCCAAG
>JADFZP010000184.1 GCA_015232485.1 Alphaproteobacteria bacterium | reverse complement strand
GGGGCAGGCTACACCCTGCCCGGCCGCCGCCTTCCGATACTGCGCAAGGTGAGTTTCACGGTGCGACCCGGCGAGGCGGTCGCCGTGATCGGGCCGTCGGCGGCCGGCAAGACCACCCTCGCCCGCCTGCTGGTCGGCGTCCAGGCGCCCAGTTCGGGCCATGTGAGGCTGGCCGGGGCCGACGTGTTCGCGTCCGGTCGGGACAATTTGGCGCCGCATCTCGGCTATCTGCCCCAGGACGTCGAACTGTTCGCGGGCTCGGTCGCCCAGAACATCGCCCGCATGGCGGAGGCCCCGGCCGAGGACGTGGTGGCGGCGGCCCGCGCCGCGCGTGTCCACGAGATGATCCTGCGGCTGCCTCACGGCTACGAGACCGCCGTCGGCGAATCGGGCGCGGTGCTTTCGGGTGGCCAGCGGCAGCGCGTCGCCTTGGCGCGGGCGCTGTTCGGCGGGCCGTCGCTGGTGGTGCTCGACGAGCCCAACGCCAATCTCGACGCCGAGGGCGAGGCGGCCCTCGATGAAGCCATCGCCGAGGCCAAGGCGCGTGGCGCCGTGGTGGTCATCATTGGTCACCGCCCCGCCACATTGGCGCAAGTCGACAAGGTGCTGCTGCTGCGCGAGGGCGCCATCGACGCGTTCGGGCCGCGCGCCCAGGTTCTGGCCGCGCTGTCGCGCGGCGTCATACCGGCGAAGGCCGTGGAGGCCGGATCATGAGCAAACCCGAAATCCGGGGCTGGGCCTCGGTCGGCCTGACCACGGTCGTCGTCGCTTTGGGCGGGTTCCTGGCGTGGTCGGCCACGGCGCCCCTGGCCGGCGGCGCCGTGGCCGACGGAATCGTGCGGGTGGCCGGTCACCGCAAGGAGATCCGCCACAAGGACGGTGGACTGATCGCCGAAATTCTCGTCCGGGACGGCGAGGCGGTGCGGGCCGGACAAGCCCTGCTTCGACTGGACGACGTCGACGCGCGCGCGCTGGTCGACCTTCTGCAAGGGCAGCGCGACGCCGTGCTCGCCCGCGAGGCCCGCCTGATCGCCGAGGCGACCGGGGCCCACTCGATCGACTTTCCCGCCGATCTGACCGCCCGCGCCGCCTTGTCGCCGGTGGGCGAGATTTTGGCCGGGCAGCGGGGGATCTTCACGTCGCGGCGCAACGCCTTGGATCAAGAGCGGATCATCCTTTCGCGGCGCCTGGATCAGCAGCGCTCGATGATCGCCTCGTTCGACGCGCAGTTGGACGCGGCGCGCCGCCAAGTGGACCTGTTGACCGAGGAGCGCGGCGCCATCGAGGGGCTGGTCGCTCGGGGCCTTTCGCCAAAGCCGCGCCTGCTCTCGCTGTCGCGCGAGATCGCCGACCGCCAGGGAACGATCGGCGACCTGCTGGGTCGGATCGTCACGGCCAACGAAGCGGTCGCCGAGGCCGAGACCCGCCTCGCGGCCCTCGACATGGGCCGCGATCAAGACGTGGCGCTGGAAATCCGCGCCACGCAGGAGGAGCGCGTCGGCCTGGAGGAGAAGCTGCGCTCGGCCCGCGCCCAGCTCGCCCGGACCGAAATCCGGGCGCCGCGCGCCGGAACCGTGCTGGGCCTTCGCCACCACACGGTCGGAGGCGTGGTGGCGCCCGGAGACATGCTGCTGGAACTGGTGCCCAGCGACGCCACGCTGCTGGTCGAAGCCCGTATCCGGCCGGTCGACATCGGCTCGGTCCAGGCGGGCTCGGCCGCCAAGATCCGTCTCGCCGCCGCCAACCGCGACACCCCCGTGCTGGATGGCCGCGTTCTCACCGTCGCGGCCGACGTGCTGTCCGACGAGCGCACCGGCCAGACCTTCTACGCCGCCCAGGTCGAGGTCGCGCCGCCGCCCGGCCTCTCGCTGCAACCCGGCATGCCGGTTTCCGTCATGGTCGCCGCCGAGGCGCGGACCCTGTTCGGCTATCTGATCCGTCCGATCTCCGACAGCTTTTTTCGAGCCTTCGCCGAGCACTAGCGCACGGATTCATTCCCTCCCACGCCGTCATGCCCGGACTTGATCGGTCAAGCCCGGCCATGACGGAGAAGGGGGCAAGAGTGAACCTTTCGTTGGCGTCAGTGCACTAGCCCGCGCGCGCGTCATCGATTAAAGTCCCGGCGCGCCCATGCCGAAGGAGGCCGCTCCGGTGTCTCAGCAGTTCATGTCCATGTTGCGGAAAGCCCAGCAAGAGCTTGCGGCTGAACGAATTCTTGATGCGGCCGGCACGGCGCGGCACCTGGTCGAAGGCTTCCCCGAGATGGCCGATAGCTGGATCGTCGCCGGCTTGGTGGCGCGCCGCCAGGGCCGCGACGCCGACGCCGAGCAGGCCTTCCGCGCCGCCGCCAACCGCGCGCCCAAGCACCCCGAGCCGTGGCGCCAGCTCGGCATCCTGTATCAGGTGGCGGGCCGCCTGCGCGAGGCCGAGGCGGCCTATGCGCAGGGCCTGCGCGCCGCGCCCCAGGACGCGGCGCTCAACAACAATCTGGGCACCACGCTGCGCGCCCTTGGCCGCTCGAAGGACGCCGAACAGGCCTTGCGCAACGCCGTGCGCAAGCGGACCGACTACGCCATGGCGTGGCAGAATCTGGGCAATTGCCTGGCCGAGCAGGGCCGCCACGACGACGCCATGGAGGGTTGGGAGAAGGCCTGGACGCTGGACCCCTCGCTGACCGATTCGGGCATCGCGTTGGCCCGCACCCTTCTCACCAACGGCAAATTCGACAAGGCCGAGGCGGTCTACCGCAAGATCCTGGCGCGCGATCCCGAGAATGCGCTGGCCAAGCGCGGCATGCGCTGGCTGCGGCGGCGCAACGTGCCGATCTGGCACTTCCCGATGATGAACGACACGCCGCGCAACGAGGCCTACCGCGCCGCCATCCGGCGCGCCGCCCAGCGTGGCGGGCGCCTGCTCGACATCGGCACCGGCTCGGGCCTGCTGTCGATGATGGCGGCCGAAGCCGGATTCCAGGAAATCCACACCTGCGAGATGGTGCCCGAAGTGGCCGAGGCGGCGCGCGCCGTGATCGCCGCCAACGGGCTGTCGGACCGGATCAACGTGATCGCCAAGAAGTCGACCGACGTGAAGGTCGGCAAGGACATTCCCGGCCCGGCCGACGTGCTGGTCACCGAGACCTTCGATTCGGCGCTGCTGGGCGAGTACATCCTGCCGACCATGGACCACGCCCGCCACGCGCTGCTGGCGCCGGGCGCCCAGGTGATTCCGCGTGGCGGCTCGTTGAAGGCGGCGCTGATCAGCGGCGAGGTGCTGCGCCAGCAATTCTACGCCGGACGATCGATGGGATTCGACCTGTCGGCGTTCAACCAGTTCTCGCCGCTGGGCGTCAGTTTGGTGCTGGACTGTTACCCGCACGAGATGGTTTCCGCCGAGTACGAGGTCTTCCGCTTCGACCTGATGACCCCCCACCCGGCCGACAGGCGGGTGATCCGACTCGCGGCCGATCGCTGCGCCACGGTGATCGGCGTGGCGGTGTGGCTGTCGCTTGATCTCGACGACGAGACCACCTTCGAGAACAAGCCGGGCGCCACCGGCTTGGCCTCGGGCTGGCACCACGGCGTCTCGTTCTTCCTGGAACCGCGCGAGATGAAGATGGGCGACACCGTCGAAATCATCGCCAGCCACGATCGCGTCGCGGTGGAAATCGCGGTGACCTGACCGTATGGCGGACCACGACAGCCATTGCGCCGGGCGCCGCCCGTGCTATAACCGCCCAATTGCGCCGGATGGTCCGAGGATGCCCAGGTGACACCAACGGTACTGATCCTGAACGGCCCGAACCTCAACATGTTGGGTGTGAGGCAACCCGAGGTCTATGGCCGCGAGAGCCTTTCCGACATCGAGACGGCCTGCAAGCTCGAGGCCGCCCGCCTCGGCTTGGTGGTCGATTTCCGCCAGAGCAACCACGAGGGCGTGCTGGTCGACTGGATCCAGGAGGCGCGCGGACGTTGCGCCGGGATCATCGTCAATGCCGGCGCCTACACCCACACCTCGGTGGCGATCCTCGACGCCCTGCTGGCCTGCGAACTGCCGGTCGTCGAGGTCCACCTGTCGAACATTCACCAGCGCGAAGCGTTCCGCCACCACTCCTATGTCTCGAAGGCGGCGCGCGGCATGATCTGTGGCTTCGGCGGCCATGGATATGTGCTGGCCCTCGACGCCCTTTCGCGACTCCTGCCCAAGCATGAGGGATGATGCCCGCCAAGACCTCCATCGACAGTGATCTCATCCGCACCCTGGCCAGCCTGCTGGACGAAACGGGGCTGAACGAGATCGAATACGACACCGGCAGCCTGCGCATCCGCGTCGGCCGCTCGGCGCCTCCGACGGTGTTCGCCGCCCATGCGGCGCCCGCCCAGCCCGCGGCGATCGTCGCCGCGCCGATCGTCGAGGACGTCGCCACCCATCCGGGCGCCGTTCATTCGCCGATGGTCGGCGTGGTCTACATGTCGCCCGAGCCCGGCTCGGTCCCCTTCGTCAAGATCGGCGACCCGGTCACCGAGGGGCAGACCATCATGTTGATCGAGGCGATGAAGACCTTCAATCCGATCCGCGCCACGCGGGGCGGCAAGGTGGCTCGCATCCTGGTCGGCGACGGCCACCCGGTCGAGTTTGGCGAGACCCTGATGGTGATCGAATAGACCGATGTTCGAAAAGGTCCTCATTGCCAATCGGGGCGAGATCGCCCTGCGCATCCACCGGGCCTGTCGCGAGATGGGCATCAAGACGGTCGCCGTGCATTCGACCGCCGACCACGACGCCATGCATGTTCGTCTGGCCGACGAATCGGTGTGCATCGGCCCGCCGCCGGCCCGCGAAAGCTATCTCAACAAGGCGGCGATCCTGACCGCCGCGACCATCACCAACGCCGACGCGATCCATCCCGGCTATGGCTTCCTCTCCGAGAACGCCGACTTCGCCTCGATGGTCGAGGAGCACGGATTCACCTTCATCGGCCCCTCGCCCGACCACATCCGCATGATGGGCGACAAGATCACCGCCAAGCGGGCGGCGCTGGAAGCGGGCCTGCCGGTGGTGCCCGGCTCGGAGGGCTCGCTGAACAGCGAGGACGAGGCGCTGGCGGCCGCCGAGGTGGCCGGCTATCCCATCATCATCAAGGCCACCGCCGGCGGCGGCGGCAAGGGCATGAAGGTCGCCCTGGACTCGTCGGGCCTGCGCGAGGCTTGGCGGCTGGCGCGCAACGAGGCCAAGGCGTCGTTCGGCAACCCCGATGTCTATCTTGAGAAGTATCTCGATCGGCCACGCCATATCGAAGTGCAGATCCTGGCCGATTCGTTCGGCAACGTCGTGCATCTGGGCGAACGCGATTGCTCGTTGCAGCGCAAGCACCAGAAGGTATTGGAAGAGGCGCCATCGCCCGCCCTCAACGCCACCGAGCGGGAACGGATCGGCGCGGTCGCCTGCGCCGCGATCCGCAAGCTGGGCTACCGCAACGCGGGCACCCTTGAATTTCTCTATCAGGATGGCGAGTTCTATTTCATCGAAATGAACACGCGCCTCCAGGTGGAGCATCCGATCACCGAGATGATTTCCGGCCTTGATCTGGTGCGCGAGCAGATCCGCGTGGCGGCGGGCGCGCCGCTCGGATACGCGCAGGCAGACATCCGCTTCTCGGGACATGCCATCGAATGCCGCATCAATGCCGAGGACCCCAACACCTTCGCCCCATGCCCCGGCCGCATCGGCGGCTATCACGCGCCGGGCGGGCTGGGCGTTCGGGTCGATTCGGGGCTTTACGCCGGCTACAAGGTGCCCTCGCAATACGACAGCATGATCGCCAAGCTGGTCGTCCATGGCACCAGCCGCAACGAATGCCTGATGCGCCTGCGCCGGGCCTTGGGCGAATTCGTGATCGAGGGGGTGCAGACCACCATCCCCTTGCACGAGCGCATCATCGCGCAGCAAGCTTTCGTCAACGGGGAATACGACATCCATTGGCTGGAGAGACTGGTGGGCCTGAAGGGTTGAGCGTGTCATCCGGGAAGGGGCCGCCATGCGGCCGCTGACGCCCGAAGTTCTGCTGCGCGCCTATTCGGCGGGAATTTTCCCGATGGCGCGCTCTCGCGAGGATGCCCGCCTTTACTGGGTCGATCCCGACGAACGCGGGATCATCCCCCTGACCGGCTTCCACGTTCCGCGCTCGCTACGCCGGGTGCTCAAGCGCGGCGGCTTCGATATCCGCTGCAATCATTCCTTCGAGCAGGTGATGGCGCTGTGCGCCGAGCCGACTCCCGGCCGGCCCGACACCTGGATCAACGACCAGATCATACGGTTGTTCGTCGAGTTGCATCATCTGGGCTTGGCCCACAGCGTCGAAGCCTGGGCCGACGGCGAGATGGTCGGCGGCCTTTACGGCCTGGCGCTGGGCGGCGCCTTCTTCGGTGAAAGCATGTTCTCGCGCCGTACCGACGCCAGCAAGGCGGCGCTGGTCCATCTGGTGGGCCGGCTGCGACGTGGCGGATTCACCCTGCTCGACACGCAGTTCGTGACCGAGCACCTCGAACGCTTCGGCGCCACGCAAATCCCGCGCAAGGACTATCTCGGCCGCCTGGGCCACGCGGTTCAGCAGCCGGCGCGCTTCAGGCCGGACCTGGACGTCGACCTGTTCGACGCCCTGGTCCTGCCCTGCGCGGCCGACGAGGCCTGAAGACTTAGCCGATCTTGTCGGTCTTGCCGTCGATGCCCATCAGCAGCAGTTCGA
>JADFZP010000183.1 GCA_015232485.1 Alphaproteobacteria bacterium | reverse complement strand
CGGGTCGATCGGAGAGAGGTTCAACCGTTGAATGGTGTACTCCTTTCGTCTTCTGCCGCCATGCGCCGTCGAATCTCCGTCGCCGAGGCGGCATGACGGCGGAGGGGCAGATAAACCCAGGCCGGCGGCACCCGCTCGGCGATCGTTCCCGCCGCCCTGGGCTGGGCCCGGCAGTGGGAGAAACGCCGGGCGGCAAGACCCGACAGCACCTTCAAAGAATATGAACCGCGCGCGAAAACTGCAACGGGAACGCTGCGGAAGATGGACAGCCATCGCTCCCAGCGTGGAATCTGGAGCAGATTGTCGTCGCCCATCAGCCAAACGAAGCGCACCCGCGGAAAGCGGCGGCGCAAGACCGACACGGTGTCGGCGGTGAAGCGGGTGCCCAGCGTCGCCTCGATGCCGGTCACCCGGATGCGCGGGTGGCGGGCCACCCGAATGGCCAGGTCGACGCGCCGCGCGAACGGCGCCATGCCGACGACCGGCTTCAACGGGTTCTGCGGCGAAACCATCCACCACACCTCGTCGAGACGCAAACGGGTCAGCGCCAGCAGGCTGATGTGGCGGTGCCCCGCATGGGCCGGATTGAACGAGCCGCCCAGCAGCCCAACCCGCCGCCGGCGGCGGTCTCCCCAGGGATTGGGCGGCGGCGGACCGTTCATCTCAGCCCCGCGTCTGCCCCGTGCCGCGCACCACGTATTTGAAGCTGGTCAACTGCTCGACGCCCACCGGGCCGCGCGCATGCAGCTTGCCGGTCGAGATGCCGATCTCGGCGCCCATGCCGAACTCGCCGCCATCGGCGAACTGGGTCGAGGCGTTGTGCATGACGATGGCGCTGTCGACCTCGGCGATGAAGCGGTCGGCGGCGTGCTGGTCCTCGGTCACGATCGCGTCGGTGTGCTGCGAGCCGTGCGCGCCGATATGGGCGATCGCCCCGCCCACCCCGTTGACCACCTTCACCGCGATGATCGCGTCCAGATATTCGGTGTCCCAGTCGGCGGTCAGCGCCGGCTTGACGCGGGGATCGACGGCGCGCGAGGCCTCGTCGCCGCGCACCTCGCAGCCGGCCTCGAGCAGGTCGCCGATCAGCACCGGCAGATGGCTGGCCGCCACGCGGCGGTCGACCAGCAGCGTCTCGGTGGCGCCGCAAATGCCGGTGCGCCGCATCTTGGCGTTCAGCACCACCTGGCGCGCCATTTCCAGATCCGACGACCCGTCGACATAGGTGTGGCAGTTGCCTTCCAGATGCTGGAACAGCGGAATGCGGCTTTCGGCGATCACCCGTTCGATCAGCGACTTGCCGCCGCGCGGCACGATGACGTCGATGTGGCGGGTCATGCGCAGCATGATGCCCACCGCCTCGCGGTCGGTGGTCGGCACCATTTGCAGCGAATCGGCCGGCAGCTTGGCCGCCGCGAGGCCGCGGCGCAGGCAATCCATGATCGCCGTCGAGGAATGGAAGCTTTCCGAGCCGCCGCGCAGAATGGCCGCGTTGCCGGATTTGAGGCACAGCGCGCCGGCGTCGGCGGTGACGTTGGGGCGGCTTTCATAGATGATGCCGATCACCCCCAGCGGCACCCGCACGCGGGCGATTCGCAGGCCGTTGGGCCGCGTCCATTCGGCCATCACGTCGCCGACCGGGTCGGAAAGCGCGGCGACCTCGTCCAGGCCGCGCGCCATCGCCTCGATTCGCCCCGCGTCGAGCCGCAGGCGGTCGAGCATGGCGGGGCTCAGGCCCTTTTCGGCGCCGGCCGCCATGTCGCGCGCGTTGGCGGCGAGCACCAGATCGGCGTCGTCGCGCAAGGCCCGCGCGGCGGCGGCGAGCGCCGCGTTCTTCTTTTCGGTCGAGGCCTGGGCCAGGGTCCGCGCGGCGGCGCGGGCGCGGTTGCCCATGACGAACATCGAGGTTTCGAGTTGGCTGTCGGTCATTGCTGCGGTTTCACGGTTCGAGGACGACCAGATCGTCGCGATGAATGAACTCGTCCCGGCCACGATAGCCGAGAATGGCCTCGATGTCGCCGCTCCGGTGGCCCATCAGCCGCCTGGCGTCGTCGGCGGCGTAGGCGCTGAGCCCGCGCGCCAGGGCGCGGCCGTCCTTGCTTTTCACCACGACGGCGTCGCCGCGCAGGAAGGTGCCCTCGATGCCCACCACGCCGGCCGGCAACAGGCTGCGGCCTTGCGTCAGGGCGCGGGCCGCGCCGTCGTCAACCACGAAGGCGCCGACCGGCTTCAGCGAGCCGGCGATCCAGCTTTTGCGCGCCGTCATCGGGGTTTGCGAGGGCACGAACCAGGTGCAGCGCCCGCCCTTTTCGATCTCGGCCAAGGGATGCTGGCCCCGCCCCGGCGCCACCGCCATGCGGCAGCCGGCGGCCATCGCGATGCGCGCCGCCTGCAACTTGGTGACCATGCCGCCCGAGCCCCAGTTCGAGCCGGGATCGCCGGCCATCCCCTCGATCTCGGGCGTCAGTTCGCGCACCTCGGGGATGAATTGGGCGTTCGGATCGCGGCGCGGATCGGCGGTGTACAGGCCGTCGATATCCGAGAACAGCACCAGCGCCTCGGCCCCCGACATCTGGGCGACGCGCGCCGCCAGACGGTCGTTGTCGCCGAAGCGCAGTTCCTGGGTGGCCACCGTGTCGTTCTCGTTGATGACCGGCACGGCGCCCAGCCGAAGCAGGGTCTCCAGCGTGTTGCGGGCGTTGATGTAACGGCGCCGGTTCTCGCTGTCGTCGATCGACAGCAGCACCTGGGCCACCGTCACCTCGTGGCGGGCCAGCGCCTCCTGATAGGCGTGGGCGAGGCGGATCTGGCCGGTGGCGGCCGCCGCCTGCTTTTCCTCGAGGCGCAACACGCCGTCGGCCAAGCCGAGATGGCGCCGCCCCACCGCCACGGCGCCCGACGAGACGACGATCACCTCCTGGCCGCGGGCGCGGCAGACGGCGATGTCCTCGCACAGCGCGTCGAGCCAGCGGCGGTGGATCTTGCCGCTTTCCTCGACCAGCAGCGACGAGCCGATCTTGACGACCAGCCGGCGCGCCGCGACGACCGGATTCACGGGGGATTCTCCCATTCGCTGACCTGCGGGCCGTCGCGTTCCTTGTCGCGCTGGCGCGCCGCCTGGACATGGCCGAGCAGGGCGTGCAGCACGTCGACCAGCCCGATGCCGGCCACGCCCGACAGCGGCATCGGCGGGGCGCCGGCCACCTCGGCCAGCGCGGCCATCTTCTCGGCGATCATCTCGGGCGTCAGCGAGTCGCATTTGTTGAGCGCCACGATCTCGGGCTTTTCGTCGAGGCCGGCGCCGTATTGGCGCAACTCCTCGCGCACCACCAGATAATCGGACGCCACGTCCTCGCCGGTCCCGTCGACCAGATGCAGCAGCACCCGGCAGCGCTCGATATGGCCCAGGAAACGGTCGCCCAGCCCGGCGCCCTGGTGGGCGCCCTCGATCAGGCCGGGAATGTCGGCGACCACGAATTCCTCGCCGCCGATATAGACGACGCCCAGATTGGGATGCAGCGTGGTGAAGGGATAGTCGGCGATCTTGGGCCGGGCGCGCGACACGGCGGCCAGGAAGGTCGATTTGCCGGCGTTGGGCAGCCCAACCAGCCCGGCGTCGGCGATCAGCTTGAGCCGCAGCCAGACCGACATCTCCTTGCCCGGCCAGCCGGGATCGGCGCGGCGCGGCGCCTGATTGGTCGAGGTCTTGAAGTGCAGATTGCCGAATCCGCCGTCGCCGCCTTCCAGCAGCAGCACGCGCTGGCCGGCGCGGGTGAGATCGGCCAGCACCGTCTCCTTGTCGTCGTCGAGCACCTGGGTGCCGACCGGAACCTTGAGCACCACGTCGGCGCCCCCCGCCCCGGTGCGGTTCTGGCCCATCCCGTGGTGGCCCTTGTCGGCCTTGAAGTGCTGCTGATAGCGGAAGTCGATCAGGGTGTTCAGGCCCTCGACCGCCTCGACCCACACATCGCCGCCGCGCCCGCCGTCACCGCCGTCGGGGCCGCCGAACTCGATGTATTTCTCGCGGCGGAACGCGCAAGCGCCGGCCCCGCCGTCGCCGCTTTTCAGGTGAATCTTGACTTGATCGAGGAATTTCATGGTCCTGAAACCAGAAAGGGGAATGGCGAGCCATTCCCCTTCGATGACCGATCTGGAAGGCTTCGGCTCAGCCGACGGGCTCCACCGGAGCGTCCGGGAGCACGGAGATATAGGTGCGGCCCTGCGCCTTGTGACGGAAGGTCACGCGGCCCTCGGCCTTGGCGAACAGCGTGTGGTCCTTGCCCATGCCGACGTTTTCGCCGGGATAGTACTGGGTGCCGCGCTGACGCACGATGATGTTGCCGGGGATCACCGCCTCGCCGCCGAACTTCTTGACGCCCAGCCGTTGACCGTCCGAATCGCGGCCGTTGCGGGAGCTGCCGCCAGCCTTTTTATGAGCCATCTTCCGCTACTCCTGCTGACCGACGCTCAGGCGCCGGCGATGTCGGTGATGCGCAGGACGGTCAGGTCCTGGCGATGCCCGGTCTTGCGACGGTAATTCTGGCGACGCTTCTTCTTGAAGACGATCAGCTTCTCGCCGCGCGTCTGTTCGACCACCGTGGCGGTCACCGAAGCGCCGTCCACCAGGGGAGCGCCGATCTTTTCGCCGACCATCAAAACCTGGTCCAGCGTGACCGTGGCGCCGGCCTCGGCCGGCAGCTTCTCGACGAGGATCACGTCATCCTTGGCGACCTTGTACTGCTTGCCGCCGGTTTTGATCACTGCGAACATGACTTCCCACCACTCGAACGAAAATCGGGTCGCGGCAGACCCAAAGCCCGCCGAGAGAGGGCCGAACTATACCCACGCGGCGCCCCGAGTCAACGGAAAATCCGAAAAAACCGCCCGCCAGGAATGGCTTGCGGTATTCGGAACGCCACGCTATATAGCGCCCTCGCGGAGGGGTGCCGGAGCGGTCGATCGGGGCGGTCTCGAAAACCGTTGTGCCTTTGCGGGTACCGTGGGTTCGAATCCCACCCCCTCCGCCACTTTCCCTATCGGAACGAAGTCCCCGCCCCTGGCCCGCTTGCGGCCGACGCCGTCGGCCCCTATCCTCCTTGTGCGTATATGAGCGGGCGAGGACGCCATGGCGAGGTCGCTTGACGATATCGTGCGGCGGATCAAGGCGGAGGAATTCGAACTCCGCCGCCGCGGGATCGTCCATCTGTCGCTATTCGGTTCGCTGGCGCGGGGCGACGGACGAGCGGGCAGCGACATCGACATCGCGGTCGAAGTCGAGCCCGGCCGGTCGTTCTCGCTGATCCGCATGGAGGACACCCGCCTGCTGCTCGAAGACATCCTCGGCCGACCGGTGGACCTGGGGGAGATCGACACGTTCAGGCCGAGGGTTCGGGCCGCGTTCGATCACGACCGGGTGCCGGTGTTCTGATGGCGCGCGGCGACCGCGAGCGCATCGACGACATGCTGGCCGCCATCGCGGACATTCGGAATTACGGTGATGGTGCACTGAATTGGTGCCGTCCACTCTCGTTCTTCGGCCATCACCCCTCACAACTCTCCCGCCAATTCCGGGTGTTGGTCCAGCAGCTTCAACAACTGGATCGTCGGCCCGCTCGGCTCCACAATCGCGCGTTCGTATTTGTCGAACGCGCTGGGACCGACCTTGAACAGCGCGCCCGCCGCCCGCTGGCTCAGGCGCAGTTTGGTGCGGATGCGGCGGATCGTGGCGGGCGACGGCACGCCGTCCATCTGTTCCTTCAGTGCCCTCAGCGCCGCATCGGCGGCGGCCATGTCGGTCCCCACATGCACCGATTCGCCCTCGCCGTCGGGGTAATAGCCGGGCAGATCGACGATCGTTTCCGCCTCCTTGTAACGCACCGTGAACGGACGCGTGTCGCGGTATAGCGTCCGGCCGGTCTCCGGGCAGGGCATGGTCGGCGGCAAGTCGGGAATCGTTTGGGCCACGGTCACTTCTCCTTGAACGACGTCAAGCGGAACTCGGTCACCACGTCGGCCTGGAATTTGACGTAGAGAATCAGTCCGTCCACCGGGACATGGTAGACGTCCTGCCAAGTCCGGTGATCGGCAAAGGCGGTCATCGACTTGTAGAACATCGGACGCCGAACGCTGTTGATCACTTCCGCGATGCCGGAGCGATTGAACCCCAGAGAAAGGGCATTGGAATAGGCCGTCCGCGTGATCGCCAGCGTCTCGACCGACCCGAGGGCGGCCTTGATGGCATCGAGGTCGTAGGTTGGCCGACGCTTTTCCATCGCCGCATGGTGCCACCATATGGGTGTCAATTCAAGCGGCGACAAGTCCAGCCAACGCATTGATTCTCAACGAGAGAGGGTTCTACCCCACCACGGCTTGGCGTTACGGATGAAAGGTCAACGCTAAAGGTCCCTGGGTGTAGGAAACGATGATCCGCATCAGCCGAAGCGATACTCTTCAACCGGTTGTTCCTGCCGAGCGATCAGGATGTCGCGGATCATCGAAAATGGCAGGTCGGGGTTTTCCTCGGCGACCTTGCCGATCCGTGACCAGTATTCGATCTGCTTCGGCACCGAGCCGTGCCGCACGTTGCCGTGCGGACGGGCTTGTTCGACTAGGGATTCGGAGAGCTTCACATTGTCGGCCATGTCTGCCTCACGCGCGGTAAGGGACCGCGTCCCCTTGATTTATACGCCATCCCTCCCGCTTGCGTCGCGCAGGCGGTGGATCGCCGCGACGATGTCGGGGTCTTCCC
>JADFZP010000182.1 GCA_015232485.1 Alphaproteobacteria bacterium | reverse complement strand
CATGACGGAAAAGGGGACAAAAGTGAACCTTTTGTTGGCGTCAGTGCACTAGGGCGAAGGCGGGAATCCATGCGGTTTCGACGCCCCGTATGGCCGATCCCCGCCTTCGCGGGGATGACGATCCTCGCCCGTCCGGAGGCCGCTTAGGGTGGCGTTGATCTGTTTGTCGGTATAGGGCTTGCGCAGCCATTGGGCGGCGGGGAACTGCTTTCCAACCGCCTCGTCCCGCTCGTAGCCGCTGGCGAACACGAACGGGATATGGCGGCGGGCCAATTCCTGGGCCACCGCCAGCGATGGCTGGCCGCGCAGATTAAGATCGAGGATCGCAGCGTCCGGCGAGGGTCCGCGGTCGAGGGCGGCCAACGCGGCATCGACGGTGGCCGCCGAGCCAACCACCTCGTGACCCAAGCTGAACAGCACGGCCTCGACGGCCGTCGCGACCAGGAATTCGTCCTCGATCAACAGAACGCGCATAACTTTTCCCTTCATACCTCGCCGTTGCCGACGATCTGATCCCAGGGCACCGCGACATGGCAGCGCACTCCGGCGGGATCGAATGTCAAATCGACCGTGCCGTCCAGGTCGTACGAGATGCCCCTTTCCAGCAGGAAGCGGCCGAAGCCCCGGCCCGGATCGCGTGTGACCGGGGGGCCGTCGCATTCTTCCCACAGCAGGTCCAGCAGGCCGGCCTGGCGTTTCCAACGCAGCCGGATCCTGCCCTCGGGCACCGAGAGCGCGCCGTATTTCGCCGCGTTGGCGGCCAGTTCGTGGAACGCCATGGCCAAGGTGAGGGCCGCCTTGGGCGCCACGGCGACGGCGTCGCCGTCGATGGTGACGCAGCCGTCGACGTCTTCGTAGGCGCGCAAGGCGTCCTCGGCGATGCCGCGCAAGGCGACCGGCCCCCAATTGCTTCGGGTCAGCTTGGCGTGGGTTTCCGCCAGGGCCTGCATGCGGCCTTCGAGCAGGGCCTTGAAGGTGGGGAAGTCGGTGGCCCGCTGGCCGGTGTGGCTGACGATCGCGCTGACCGTGGCCATGGTGTTCTTGACCCGGTGCTGAAGCTCGCGCATCAGCATGTCCTGGCGGCGTTGGTTCTCGCGCCGCTCGGAGATGTCGCGCGCCAGCACCAGCACCAACGTCTGCCGGCCGAAGCCGATCACCGTGGCGCTTTCCTCGACCGGCACGATGGCGCCGTCCTTGGCGCGGTAGTCGCGCTCGCGAACCATGCTGCCCTGGGCCAGCAAATCGCGCGTCCAGGCCGAGCGGTCGGCGTCGGGCTCGACCGCCGCGATGTCTTGCAGGCGCAGGCGCGCCATTTCCCCCTCGTCATAGCCCAACATCGCGCGGGTGGCGGCGTTGCCCTCCTGGATCGCACCCGCCTCGCCGTCCGCGGTGATGGCGAACACCAGGGCGGCGTCGTGCGCGCCATGCAGCACGGCGCGGTAGCGGGCCTCGCTTTCCGCCAAGTGGCGCTCGGCGTTCTTCAGCCGCGTCACGTCGACGAAGGTGAGCACCACGCCGTCGATGACGTTTTCCATCGTGCGGTAGGGCAAGGCGCGCATCAGCAGATCGGGGCCGTCCTCGACCAGGCGGATTTCCCGCTCGACCGGCTGCGAAGCGGACAGCGCGTCCGAGGAGTCGCCATCCGGACCGAACAGCGGGAATTTTATGGCCAGATCGGACAGCGGCCGTCCCTTGTCGCTGTCGATCAGGTGGAAGATGCGCTTGGCGGCCGGGGAGAAGTTCTTGATGCGGAGATCGCCGCCCAGGAAAATCGTGGCGATCTGAGTGCTGTCGAACAGGTTTTGCAGATCGCCATTGGCCTGCGACAGTTCGATCACCTTATGGCGAAGCTCGGCGTTGACGGTTTCCAGTTCCTCGTTGATCGACTGAAGCTCTTCCTTCGACGATTCCAACTCCTCGTTGGCCGACTGAAGCTCCTCGTTCATCGACATCATTTCCTCGTTCGAGGATTTGAGTTCCTCGTTCGAGCTTTCCAATTCTTCGATGGTGGTGCGCAGCCTTTCCCGGGCCAGACGCAGATCCGCCTCGAGTTCGCGCACCCGACCGTTATCGCCGTCCGGCGGGGCGTGCTCCGCCTCGTCGGTCACGCGTTCGGCGCGCACGGCGCCCCGATCTTGGAAGACCACCATGAAGTGGCCGGCTCCGCCCAGCGGATGCACGATCAAATCGATCGTCTGTCGCCCGCCCTCGACGTCGAATTCGAGATCGGCGTGGACCACCCGGCGGTTCTCGCGCGCGGCGCGGCGCAAGCCCAGCCGCAGATCGTTGCGCAGGCCGAGTCGCGCCATGTTGACGATGTTGAGACTGGGCGCCCCGCCGGGCAGTTCAAGATATTTCCCGGTGCGGTTCGAGACTTGGATGATCTCGCCGAGTTCTGTGACCAGCGCATAGGCCGGCGCGTAGGTGTCGAGGATCAGCCGCTCGGCCATCGACTCCTCGGTGGCCCGCCGCTCCAAGCCTCGCCGCGGCGGCGTGCGGCCCTCGGAGGGCAGTCCGGAAGGTCCCCTCAGCGGGAAGTGATTGGCGGGAGTCGGCACGTCGCGGCGGAGGAAGATTCGGCCGGGCACGTCGAGCGGCGCGAACAAACGGCTGTTCTGGCTGACGTTTTCGGATGGGCCGAGGAACAGGTGTCCTCCCGGCTTCAGCGCGTAGTGGAAGATCGGGATCAGCTTGGCCTGCAACTGGCCGCCCAGGTAAATCAGCAGGTTGCGACACGAAATCAGGTCGAGCTTCGAGAAGGGCGGGTCCTTGATGACGCTGTGCGGTGAAAAGATGCACATCTCCCGCAATTCCTTGGTGACTTGATAACCGTGATCGGTCGCCACGAAGAACCGTTCCAGCCGCTCGCGCCCGACATCGCCGGCGATGGCCTCGGAATAACGGCCGACGCGGGCCACATCGAGCGCATCCTCGTCGATGTCCGAGGCGAAGATGTGGACGCGGGCCGAGGCGCCGGTCTCCCCCATCCGCTCGGCGATCAGCATGCCCAGCGAATACGCCTCCTCGCCGGTCGAGCAGCCGGGAACCCACACCCGGATCTGCCGCTGGGCGCCGCGGCCGTCGACGATGCGGGGAATCACGTCGCGGGCCAGCGTCTTGAACGCGTCCTTGTCGCGGAAGAACTGGGTGACGTTGATCAACAGGTCGGAAAATAGATGCTTGGCCTCGTCGTCGCTCTTGCGCAGGATGTCGATGTACTCCTGCGCGGTTCCGGCCTGCGCGACCTGCATCCGCCGCTGAATACGCCGGGTCAGCGTGTTCTTTTTGTAGCGATTGAAGTCGTGCCCGGTGCGGGTCTGGAGAATGGCGCAGATCTTGGCCAACTGATCGCCGGCCTCGGCGAAAAGCTCGCCCGCGCCGGTCTCGTCGCACGAATGGCCGATATGGCGGAAATAATTGACCAGGGTGGCCGGCATCGCCTCGACCGGCAACACGTAATCGCCCAGCCCGGTGGCCGCCGCGCTTTGCGGCATCCCGCCGTATTGGGCCGAGCCTTCCGACTGGGTCAGCGTCAGTCCGCCGCATTGCTTGACGGCGCGCAGACCCAGGGTGCCGTCGCTGCCGGTGCCCGACAGCACGATGCAGGCGGCGTTCTCGCCCTGATCCTCGGCCAGCGAGCGGAAGAACACGTCGATCGGCGCCCGCCGCCCACGCGGCTCGACCGGATCGAGCAGCCGCAGCGTGCCGCGCTCGATGATCAGGTTCTTGTTGGGCGGGATCAGATAGACGTGGTTGGCCTCGGGAACGATATCCCCGTCGACCTCGCGCACCGGCATGCGCGTTTGCCTGCCCAATAGCTCGGCCATGTGGCTGCCGCGGGTGGGATCGAGATGCTGGATCAGCACGAAGGCCATGCCGGGCGCGGGCGGCATGGCGCGAAAGAACGCGGTGAACGCCGCCAACCCGCCGGCCGAGGCGCCAACACCGACGATCGGACAACTGGCCACGGCCCGGCGGGCAGGGTTTCCGCTCGCCTCCGCCGAGGTGGTTTCCGGTTCGTCATTCATCGTTGTCCCGCTTTGTTCGGAGGGAATATGGCACCTCCGGATGGCATGCGCACGGCTGTTGGTAGGAGATATGGCCTTCGGGCGGGGGGCCACCACCTTGGGCCTGTCGGGCCGCCTGAGCCTGGTCGCCGCGCCGCCGCTTGACGCCACCGTCCGGCCGGCCCATCTTGTCGGCGCCAGACGGCTGGGCGACCGCTCCCCGGAAACGGGGGGAGGAAAGTCCGGGCTCCACGGAAACACGGTGCCGGATAACGTCCGGCGGGGGCGACCCTAGGGAAAGTGCCACAGAGAGCAGACCGCCGGCCAAGTCCTTCGGGGCCGCCGGTAAGGGTGAAAGGGTGCGGTAAGAGCGCACCGCGCCCCCGGCAACGGGGGTGGCATGGCAAACCCCACCGGGAGCAAGACCAAATAGGGGCGGCAGGCGGGTTCACGCTCGCCAGACGCGTTTCCGCGTCGCAGCCCGGGTCGGTCGCGCGAGGCGCTCGGTAACGAGCGTCCCAGAGGAATGGTCGTCGCCGCCCTTCGGGGCGGACACAAAACCCGGCTTACAGGCCGTCTGGCGTTTTCCTTTCCCGCAAAGATGTTGCGGTTCGTCGCACCTCCATGCCCCCAGATATTGTGGTGGCATTCCGCAATATCCATAAAGACTCGTGGCGACACGCCTGGTCGAGGACTCGCCTCGATTGCTGCGCGGCGGCTGGACTGTCGCCGGCCGGCCTTGATCCCTTCCGCCCATGCCATCCCATGCCACCGCCATGGCGAGTCCCGCGCGGACGCCATCTTCATGCCCCCTCAAAAGAACACAACCGGAACACACTGCCGCCGCATTTCTCGTGTTTTTAGCGGGAATCCGCGACTTCCCGCCGAATCCCACGTTATTTGCCCTGAGTCGCCACTGCCCACGTCATTACTATGAGAATCCATTGACGCCCATACGGACCCATGATATCCCATGATCATCCAGACCACACCACCGGCACGGGAAAATTGCGTTCAGGGGGAGTGGGACGGTGCTCGGGGGAGCGAGCAAGCGGGCCAAGGGCGGGGACTCGATGTCCATTTTCATGTCCACACACGTGAACAAGGTCGACAAGAAGGGACGCGTCTCCGTGCCCGCTTCCTTCCGCACGAACTTGGCCGCCCAGTCCTTCCAAGGCGTCGTGCTCTATCGCTCGTTCATCACGCCGGGCGCCATCGAAGGGTGTGGCATGGACTTCATGGAACGCCTGTCGGCCCGCACCGACGAACTGGACACCTTCTCGCAAGAGCAGGACGACCTGACGACGCTGATCTTCGCCGACTCGCGCCCCCTGGCCTGGGATGGTGAAGGCCGCATCGTCCTTCCCGAGGACTTGATCGAACACGCCGGGATCACCGACTCCGTCGCCTTCGTCGGCAAGGGCAAGACCTTCCAGCTTCAAGAGCCTTCGGCCCTGAAGGCGATCCACGATCAAATCCGCCAGCGCGCCATGCAGAATCGCCCGACCCTGCCGCCGCGCCGGACGACGGGAGTGGAATGAGATGACCACCCACCCGCTCCACGTCCCCGTGCTGTTGCGCGAAGTGATCGCGGCCTTAAGCCCGGCCGACGGCGAGATCATCGTCGACGGCACGTTCGGGGCCGGCGGCTACACCGGCGCGCTGCTTGACGCGGCCGCCTGCCGGGTGGTGGCGATCGACCGCGATCCCGATGCGCTGGCCCGCGCCAAGCCGCACGAGCGGCTGACCCTGGTGGCCGGCCGATTCGGCGAGATGGAGGCCCTGCTGGCCGAGCGCGGCATCGCCCTGGTCGATGGCGTGACGCTGGATATCGGCGTGTCGTCGATGCAGATCGACGACGCCGAGCGCGGCTTCTCGTTCATGCGCGACGGGCCGCTGGACATGCGCATGGAGCGCGAGGGCGCCTCGGCCGCCGACGTGGTCAACAACGCCGAAGAGGCCGATCTGGCCGACATCATCTTCCATCTGGGCGAAGAGCGGCACGCCCGCCGCGTCGCGCGGGCCATCCGGGTTCGCCGCGCCGAGCGGCCCTTCCAGCGCACCCTTGATCTGGCCGACGTGGTGCGCGGCGTGGTGCCTCGCTCGGGCGACGGCATCGACCCCGCCACCCGCACCTTCCAGGCCCTGCGAATCCACGTCAACGACGAGCTGGGCGAGCTGTCGCGCGGCCTGTCCGCCGCCGAGCGCATGCTGAAGCCCGGTGGCCGGTTGGCCGTGGTGACCTTCCACTCGCTGGAGGACCGCGCCGTGAAGACGTTCCTGCAACGGCGCGCCGGCTCAGGCCCCAGGCCCAGCCGGCACGTGCCGGCGGCGCCCGAGGCGCGGGCGTCGAGCTTCGAGTTGCTGAAGCGCAAGCCCGTGACGGCCGCCCACGACGAGTTGGCCGCCAATCCCCGTTCCCGTTCCGCCAAGCTGCGGGCGGCGCGGCGCACCCATGCGCCCGCTTGGCCCGCCGACCTGGGAGGTGTGCGATGATGCGCGGTTCCACGGTCCTTTGGGTGGTTTTGGCCGGCGTGCTCGGCATCGGCCTGTTCGGCCTGAAATACGAAGTTCAGGCGCTGGAGGACCGGCTGGCCTCGGTCAACCACCAGATCCGCTCGGGTCAGGAAACGATCCACATCCTGAAGGCCGAGTGGAGCTTCCTGAACGATCCCAACCGCCTGCGCGAATTGGCCGAGCGCCACTTGGCCATGCGCCCGGTGCTGCCCAACCAGTTGAGCCATGTCGCGGCGCTGCCGGTCG
>JADFZP010000181.1 GCA_015232485.1 Alphaproteobacteria bacterium | reverse complement strand
AGCCGGTGGTGCGCAGCCGCTCGACCGACGCCATGCTTTCCGACAAGTCGATCTTGACCACCATGCCCCAGCGGAACGAGGGCAGATAGCGCCACGCGGCCAGCACCGCCTGTCCGCGGTAATCGACGCCGGTCGCCAATCCGCGCCCGCCGCGCAAGGCGCCGCGCAGGATCTCGCCCATCGGCGCGTCGAAGCGCACGCGGCGGTCGCGGCCCAGCGCCGCCTCGTGGCGCAAGGGGCCGTAGATCACCGCCTCGCCCTCGGACAGGCCGGCGACCATGGTCTCGCCGGTGCGGCCCAGGCCGTTGTAATCGGCGATGATGTCGAACAGATCGGCCTTCTGGATCTGCAGGGCGACCACCCCCAGCAGGCGGCCGTCCTTCATCACCGGCGCGGCGGTGAACGAGGCGAGATCGCGCGACGGCGCGTACCAGGCGAAGTCCGACACCTCGGTCTCCAGCAGCGTCTTGGCGCGGTCGAAGACATTGGCCAGGAAGGTCTCGCGATAGGCCCCGGTGACCAGATTGGTGCCCAGATCGGGCTCGCGCGCCACGGTGAACACGATGTCGCCGGCCGGCGTGATCAGGAACAGGTCGTGCGCCCCGAACGAGTCGCGATAGCGGCCAAGCAGCGCGCGGAAGCGGCGGTCGACCGCGTCGTGGGTTTGGGTGTTCAGCCCGCCCTCGGCGAAGGCGTGGGCGAACTCGGCCAGCGCCTGGGCGATGGTGGGGGTGTAGCTCAGCGTGGTGGCCTCGCGCATCCGCTCGCGGGCGAAGGCCTCGATGCGCGCCGCCTTGTGGTCGGCGACCAGGGTCAGATTGCGCTCAAGCTCGGCCTCCAGCGCCCGCTCGGACGCCTGGAACCAGATCATCGCGATCAGCACCAGGGGCGCCAGCCCCAGCAGCCCGAACACCGCGACGATCTCGGCGGCGAGCCCCGGCCGGGTCATGGCGGCGCCGCCCAATTACCGTTCCAGCCGCGTTGCAGGCCGTCCAGGAAATCCAGCCACTCGGCCCGCGCCAGGATCGAGGGGAACGGAACCGGCCGCACCGGCCGCTGGCTGTCCCACAGGATGTCGAAGCCGCCATCGGCGCGCACCCGGCCGATGCGCACGGTCTTCCAGGTGTGCAGGGTCTCGGGGTCGATCGACACGATGCCGCCCGGCGCGGTCATGCTTTGGCCGCCGACATGGGCGCGGAAGTCGCGGAACTCGGGGCTGCCCGCCTCCTCGACCGCCTTGGCCCACAGCAGCACGCCGAAATAGGCGGCCTCCATCGGCGCGGTGGTCACATAGGCGGCGCCGTGGCGGGCGCGGAAGGCGGCCACGAAGGCCGCGTTCTCGGGGGTGTCGACGGTCTGGAAGTAGTTGCGCGCCGCGTAGTCGCCCTCGGTCAGGGCGGGGCCGATGGCACGCACCTCGGCCTCGGCCAGACTGAACGACATCACCGGGATTTCGGCCGAGGTGATCCCGGCCTCGCGAAGCTGGCGGTAGAAGGCCAGGTTGGAGTCGCCGTTGATGGTGTTGAACACCACGTCCGGCTTGGCGGCGCGGATCGCATCGATGATGCGCCCGAAATTCTTGCCGCCCAGGCTTTCGTAATCCTCGCCGACGATCTCGCCTTGCAGCGCGTTGACCTGGGTGCGGATGATCTTGTTGGCGGTGCGCGGAAAGACGTAGTCCGAGCCGACCAGGAAGATGCGTCGGCCCAAATTGTCGAGCGACCATTTGATGGCCGGGATGATCTGCTGATTGGGCGCCGCGCCGGTATAGACGATGTTGGGCGACTGCTCGAGGCCCTCGTACTGGACGGGGTAGAACAGAACCTGGTCGTGGCGCTCGAACACCGGCTTGACGGTCTTGCGGCAGGCCGAGGTCCAGCAGCCGAACACCGTCGAGACGCCCTGGCGGGTCAGCAGCCGTTCGGCCTCGGCGGCGAAGGTCGGCCAGTCCGAGCGGCCATCGACCACGATCGGCTCGATCTTGCGGCCCAGCACGCCGCCGCGGCGGTTCAGTTCGTCGATGGCGAACAGGGTGGCGTCGACCACGGTGCGCTCGCTGACCGCCATGGTGCCGGTCAGGGAATGCAGCACGCCGACCTTGATCGGGCCGCGCGGGCGGCCGGCTTCGGTGGCCGCGTCGAACACCTGGATGGTGAAGAACAGCCCCAGCGCGGCGACCAGCGCCGCCCCGGTCAAATAGCGTTTGCGCAGGCCGGGCGGCGGCATGCTACCGCTTGGCGAGGTAGAACAGTTCGCTGAGGACGGTGACCAGACAGGACTCGTCGTTCTTGCCCTCGCAGCGCAGGAACGGCTTGCGGGCCTGCATCACGCGGGCCACGAAGGCGCTTTTGGCGGCCGAGGCGGCGCTTTTCGAAACACCCTGGTTATAGGCCTCGACGGCGCGCCGCTCGTCTCCCTGGTGAAGATCGAGCTTGGCGCGCAGATAGCTGCCGCCGGCGATCAGATTGGCCTCGGGATCGAGCAGCGAGGCGCGCGGAACGCCGTACAGGGCGGCGGTGGCCGGCGCCACCTGCATCAGCCCGAAATAGCGGCCGCGCCCCCCCATCGCCTGCGCGTTGCCGCGACTCTCGACCCAGGCGAGGGCCGACAGCAGCGAGGGCGAGACGGACAGGCGCTGGGCGATCCGCCAGGCCAGCAGCATGTTGTCGATGCGCTCGTCGCCAAAGCGCGAACGCGGCTCTTGCGGCGCCACCCACGGCGCCGGCGCGGCGGGAAGAATGGGGGGCTGGGCGACCGGAACGGCCTCGCAGGCGGCCAGCACAAGCGTGGCCGCGGCAAGAATGGCTGGTTTGCGCATGTCCCCTCCGAATGCGTGCCCCCGAAAGGCCGGTTTACCATCATCCAAACGGGACACCAAGCGCGGCGCGCCATTCGGGTTCTCCCGAGGATCACTTGCCAGCCCGACCGGGGCGAGGCCACACTGGCCGATGCCGCCGGTCATGTTCGGCCTGTTGAGCGCCCTGTGCTGGGGCACGTCGGACTTCGTCGCACGCCATGCCGGCCGGGCGCTGGGCTCGTTGCCGGCCTTGACCGGCGCGACGGCGGCCGGCCTGTTGGCGATGGCCGCCTGGTTGCTGGCCACCGGCCGACCGTTGCCGCCCTTGGCCGCCCTGGACATCTGGCTGCTGCTCGCCGGGCTGTGTCTCGCCGGTTCGCTGGCCGTGTTCTACGAAGCCTTGCGACGCGGCCCGCTGGCCCTGGTGGTGCCGCTGACCGGCAGCTATCCGGCCTGGGCGCTGCTCATCGCGGTGGCCGCCCAGGGGGTGCGGCCCTCCCTCGCGGCCTGGGCCTCGATGCTGACCATCATGTCCGGCGTGGCAATGGTGGCCCGCTTCGCCCATCCCGACGGCGACGCGATCGCCGATCGAAGGCGGCGGCGCGCCACCATGATCGCCGCGCTGCTCGCCGGGATGATGTTCGGCGTGGCGGTCGCCCTGGTGCAGCAATCCTTCAAGGGCGGGCACGACCCGGTGACGGTGACCTGGTATCTGCGGGTGGTCGCCCTGGTGGCGCTGGTCCCCGTGCTGTTCACGATTCCCTGGCCGCGCCGCGTGTCGCCGGGCTGGGCGGCGGTCATGCTGGGGCAGGGCACCCTCGACACGCTCGGCTATCTGGCGCTGTTCGCCGCAGGCCCCGATCTGGCCGGGGCCGAGGCCACCGTGGCCAGTTCGGCGTTCGGCGTCGTCACCGTGCTGCTGGCCCTGATATTGTTGCGCGAACGCCCCAGCCCGCCACAATGGTCGGGCATGGGGCTGGTGTTCGGCGGCGTGATGGTGCTGGGCGGGCTGGGGTGAGCCCCACTTTTTCGCGCGACGCGTCGATTGGCGGGGGGTACACTCGGGGCGGGGCGGACCATGGGGGGCGACGTGGCGGAGCTGGTGCTCGGCTTGAACAACGATCTGGCGGAGATTCACCGGCTGGCCGAGCGGGTCGAGGGCTTTTGCGAAGAAGCCGGGCTGCCGATGAAGACGGTGTTCAACCTGAATCTCGCGCTGGACGAGTTGCTGACCAACACGATGTCGTATGGCGGCGCCAAGACGGTCCTGGTGCGGATCGGGCTGGCGCCCGGTCGGCTGAGCGTCGTGCTCGAGGACGACGGCATTCCCTTCGATCCCTTCCACGAAGCGGCCGAGCCCGATCTCGATCTGGGAATCGACGAGCGGCCGATCGGCGGGCTGGGCGTGCATTTCGTGAAGAAGATGATGAGCACCACCGCCTATGCCCGCCAGGGCGAACACAACATCGTCACCCTGACCATGGACCTGCCCACATGACGTTCGATGACGATCTTGGCCGGCGGCTCGAAGCCCGCGCCCGCGCCACCGGGGTGTCGCCCGACGAGATCACCGCGCAGGCGCTGCGCAAGTTCCTGGCCGAGGCGCCAAGGGACAACGCCGTCTACCTCTCGGCGCCGCTCAACGCGCTGGTCGAGGGCATCTATTGCGACGACACCACCTATGCCCAGGTGAAGCGCCACGGCGATTTCGGCATCGGCACCTTCAACGACCTGGACGGCGAGATGGTGATGCTGGACGGCCGCATCTTCCGCATCGGCGGCGACGGGGCCATCCACACGGTCGAGGAATCGGTCAAGACGCCCTTCGCCTGCGTCTGCCACTTCACCGCCCACACGGTCGAGGAGATCGACCGGCCGCTCGACCATCATGGCCTGATGGCGCTGCTCGAAGACCTGCTGCCCTCGCGCAACATGCTGTACGCGATTCGCGTCGACGGGCTGTTCTCGCGCGTGCGGGTGCGCTCGGTGGCCAGGCAAGAGGAATACCGGCCGCTGGTCGAGGTGGCCCGCGAACAGGCGGAATTCGTGCGCGAAGACGTCAGGGGCACCCTGGCGGGCTTTTGGACGCCCTCGTTCCTGGCCTCGGTCAGCGTGCCCGGCTGGCACCTGCATTTCCTCAGCGCCGATCTGAAGACCGGCGGACATCTGCTCGACTGCGCGTCGACGCGCATGACGGTGGCGCTCCAGCACGTCCCGCGCCTGCGCATGGACCTGCCGGTCACGCTGGACTTCTTGACGGCCGACTTCACTCGGGACATGAAGAAGGATCTGGACGAGGCCGAACGCTGACGCCCCTCTACCCACGCACAACGCAAAAGGAACCATGATGACGATCGAGATTGAAAGGGCGGGTGAGGTCCTGGTGTTGAGTCCGGTCGGCCGCCTGGACAGCAACAACGCCGGCGAGGCCGAAAAGACCATCCTCGGCAAGATCGCCGAGGGCGAGATGAAGATCGTGTTCGATTTCGGGCGCCTGGATTACATCTCGAGCGCCGGCCTGCGGGTCATGCTGATGGCCGCCAAGCGCTTGAAGCAGGGTGGGGGCAAGATGGTGCTGTGCGCGATGCGCGACCACATCCGCGAGGTGTTCGAGATTTCGGGCTTCCTGTCGATCCTCACCGTCTGCCCCACCCGCGACGAGGCGCTCGCCCAGGTCGGCTGAAGGGTGATGCCCGAGATGTGCATCACCCTTCAGCCTGTTCTGGTTTGCCCTCGCCGGGCGGTCGCCTCCGGCGCCCTTGGCCGCGGCCTCAATGGCCGCTGGTCGCATCGTGCGTCGGCTGCGACGCTCGACGCTCTCTAACCGCCACCATCGACCAGATCGAGCAGGCGATGCAGGGCGCCGTCCAGGATGCCCATGTCTTCCAGATGGGCGACGGTCAGCGCCAGATACTCGCGCGCGCCGCCCGCCCGGCCGACGCCCTGGCGGATCAGCCGGGCCGCCTCGTCGGGCGGCAGGCGGCCGGCATATTGCGGGTGGTCGCGCCGCACCACGAAGCACCACGCGGGTATTCGCCGCCCGTCCTCGAGAGTGACGGGCAGCATGCGCGGCGTATAAACCATGGTGACCATCTCGCGATCGTCGAGATAGGCGCGCACGGCGGCCTCGTTCTCGGAGGCCACGCGGAAGGCCCGGCCGCGGCAGGCGCCGCCGCGGTCCAGACCCATCACCAGTCCGGGGCATTCGGGCGTGCCGCGATAGATGGTCGAAACCACGCACATGTCGCGGTGATAACCGCGCAGCAGGGCGGCCCGCGCCTCGATGTGCTCGAAGCCGGGGCGCCACATCAGGGAGCCGTAGGCGAACACCCAGAAATCGTCGCTCATGCCGCTCGGTTCCGGCTATAAAGGTGGTATGAGTCGCAACAAGCCTCGCATCAATATCTACGCCATCCTGCTGCCGCTCGGTACCCTGTTCGGCGTGATGGGCTATGCGGCGTGGTGGTTCACGCTGGCCACCGGCATCCGCGGCGCGGTCGACGACTGGGCCGTGGCGCGCCGCGCCGAGGGCTGGACGGTGACCTACGGCAAGCCCGACCTTGGCGGATTCCCGCATCGCGCCGAGGCGCGCATCAAGGCGCCCCAGATCGAGACGCCCGACGGCATCGCCTGGAAAGGCCCCGATCTGGTCGTCTTCATCATGCCGACCGAGCCTTCGCGGGCGGTGATCGAGGCGAAGGGCGAGCATCGCCTGACCCTTCCCGGCACCCAAGGCCCCGTGCAGACCGCGCTGCGCGCCCAGGCGGCGTCGCTCGCCCTGCTGCTCGAAACCGGGCGGGTCGCCGGCAGCGAGGCCAGCTTCGAGAACGCCGAGGTCAAGCTGCCCGAGGGCCCGCTTCGGGTGGCCAAGCTGTCGCTCGGCCACAAATCGCCGCTGCCGCCGCCGGCCGCCGCCACGCCGCCCGATGACGGCCACACCGTCACCACGCTGGTGCTGCGCGCCGACGCCACCGGCATCGATCTGCCG